>JABJGS010000011.1 GCA_018703155.1 Francisellaceae bacterium
ACAAACTTCAGGTCCGGTTCTAGAAAAAGCTGGTGATTTAGCTGCAATGTTAACTAATCTTGAAGCAGGAGATGTATTATTTATTGATGAGATACATCGCATGTCACCTCATATAGAGGAAATTTTATATCCAGCAATGGAAGATGGGCAATTAGACATTTTAATTGGTGAGGGCCCTGGTGCTCGATCTATAAAATTAGATCTTCCGGCATTCACCTTAATTGGAGCTACAACTAGAGCTGGATTATTAACATCACCATTGCGTGATAGGTTTGGAATAGTTCAGCGTTTAGAATTTTATAATTTAGTTGATTTGACTAGCATTGTGAGGCGTACCGGAAGTATATTAAGTGTTGGGATTGATGTTTATGGGGCTAAAGAAATTGCTAGACGATCAAGAGGAACCCCTAGAGTTGCCAATAGATTATTAAAAAGAGTACGAGATTTCGCTGAAGTTCGTGGTAATGGCATGATTGATCAAGAGACTGCAAATAAAGCATTACTTTTGCTTGAAGTTGATGACAGTGGTTTTGATTTGATGGATAGAAAACTTTTAATAACTTTAATTAATACTTTTGATGGTGGACCTGCGGGTATTGATAGCCTAGCAGCATCCATAGGAGAAGAAAAACATACATTAGAGGATGTGGTTGAGCCATATTTAGTCCAGCAAGGATTCATTAAACGCACACCAAGAGGTCGAGTAGCAACAGATAAAGCTATAGAGCATTTTGCAAAATTAAACAAAAGTTGAAAACCTAACTTTTGTCATGTAAATTGGCCATCTGCAGGAACTGCCTGTATTATATACCCATGAAAAAATCACACATATTTAAACTTAGAGTGTACTACTCTGAGGTAGACGTGCTTGGAATAGTTTATCACACTAACTATGTTAACTATATGGAGCGAGCTAGATGTGATTGGCTGCGTGTTTGTGGATTTCCTATACATCAGACTTGCAGCGATTATGAAATACTTTTTGCAGTAAAGCATTTGGATGTTTCTTACTTAGCTCCAGCTAAGCTTGATCAGGAATTATATATTGTTAGCAAAATAGTGAAAGCTAAAAAAGCCAGTTTAATGTATGATCAAAAAGTGTGTGCGGATGCAAATGGCATACAAGTTCTTTGCCATGCAAAGATTTGTATAGTGTGCTTGGGGCAGAATCTTCGTCCAAAGGCAATACCACAACCAATCTATGAAAATTTCAAAGGAGTCTGTTGTGACAACGAATCTTAGTTTCTGGCATTTATTTTTAGAAGCCAGTTTTATTGTAAAATTAGTAATGGGCATTTTGTTGGGGTTATCAATATTTTCTTGGGCATGTATTATTCAGCGGAGACGAGCTATAAATAATGCTTACAGCATGCTTAATGAATTTGAAGGGATGTTTTGGTCTGGAATCGATTTGGGTGGCTTATATGGCAAGCTCACTGTGAAAGGTGGACATCTTGCTGGTCTTGATGCAATTTTTGTAACTGGGTTTAAAGAATTTGTCAGAATGCATAAGCATTCATCGATGGAAGGTCGTCAAGTCATTGAATCTTCTGCGCGGTTAATGCGAGTTAAATTATCTCAAGAAGTCTCAATGCTAGAGAAAAACCTGCCGTTTCTTGCATCAGTTCAATCAATGAGCCCATATATTGGCTTGTTTGGCACAGTATGGGGGGGCATGAATTCTTTTACACAATTGGGGACGGTACAACAAGCGACACTTTCTATGGTAGCGCCAGGAATAGCTGAAGCATTGATTGCTACTGCTATGGGCTTAGTTGCAGCTATACCGGCTGGTATTGCTTATAATCGTTATATTAATAATATCGATAACATAGCCAGAGGGTATGAAAATTTCATTGATGAGTTCGTTGGTTTATTGCAGAGAAAATTATATTCCAATAGAGATGTAACTCAGGATCAGGATGCGAAATAATTATGAGAATACATAGGCGTAGATCCATTGCAGAAATCAATGTAGTGCCTTATATCGATGTTATGTTGGTCCTAGTAGTTATCTTAATGGTGACTGCACCACTAATGACACAAGGAGTTCAAGTAGATTTGCCCCAGGCTCAAGCCAAATCCTTACCTACAGATAAACCCTTACCTGTTATTGTAACAGTAAATAGAGAGGGACAATTGTTTTTGAGTATTATGGATGATCCAGCTAAGGCTATTAGTACTGAGGTGGTTCAAGCTGAAATTATAGCTGCTGTATTAAAGGATCCAGAGCGACCAGTATTGGTCCGAGGTGATAGATCTGTTATGTATGAGTCAGTTTTGGAAACTATGGTCTTACTGCAACAATCTGGAGTATCTAGTGTTGGACTTGAAACTAATAATATAACAGAGCAAGGTTAATATTATGGCTATTGTACCATCATTGAAAAAAAGTTTAATTTTATCTATATCATTTCATCTTATTTTAGTTATGGTGTTTTCTATATCATTTCAATTAAATAAGCCGATAAAGATGCAGGTATCTGGAA
Organism: Francisellaceae bacterium; assembly: GCA_018703155.1. Classification (GTDB taxonomy): domain Bacteria; phylum Pseudomonadota; class Gammaproteobacteria; order UBA6186; family Azoamicaceae; genus JABJGS01. The sequence goes on from JABJGS010000011.1 coordinate 2,490, forward strand.
AAATTGATAACGGAAATAAATTGCAGCCACCCAAGAAAATCATTCAAGCAGATTTGGTTGATAGAAAATTAGTAGAGCAGGCGATACAGCGTCAGCATCAACAAGAAACGTTACAATCACAAAAGAAAAAAGAGCAGGCAATAATTGCACGCCAGGCTCAAAAAGAGTTAGAGCGCAGCAAAAAAGAGATGGATAAAATACAGAAAGAGTTATTGCAAGCAAAACGTGATAGTAGTAAATATAAAAAAAACTTGGAACAAAATGTACAGAAAAACAATAATCTAAAAAATGAAATTTCAAAGAAGCAGCAGGACTTAAAATTTGAGCAAGAGAAAATCGACTTGGCAAAACAAAAAAAAATAGATATTGAGAAGGCTTACAAAGAAGCAAAAGATAATCAAGCAAAAGAACAACAAGAACAGAAAGAGGCTCAAGCACGTAAGTTAAAAGAGGACCAAGAGCTCGCAGCCAAAATGAAAGCAAAACAAGAGAAGTCTGCACAAAGGCGAGTATGGTTGGATGCAGAATATACTAAGGTTGTTGCACAAATTCAAACTTCAGTAATTGAAAAAAGAAACTTAATTTCCGCTTTTAGTGACGAATTAATATGTGAAGTTCAATTTCGCTTGTTAACTGATGGCAACGTTGCGTCTGTTAAAATAGTAAAAAGCAGTGGGAATGATGCCTATGATGAAAGTGCCAAAATTGCTGTGTATAAAGCGGCACCTTTTGATATACCTAAGGATCAAGAGTTATTAAGCAGGTTGAAAGACATAATTTTAGTATTTACAAAGGATACCCTTAATGTTTAAAAAAAACATTGTAGTTTTGTGCTTATTTTTTATCCTTCATACCTCTGTGGCTAAACCTCTATATATAGAAATACCACGTGGGCAAAATGTCGGAATACCAATTACAGTTTTACCATTCAAAAATAACGCTGGTCAAAGTATCGCCGGAGTTACCGATATATCGCATATTATTAGCAAAGATCTGAGTAGTAGCGGTCAATTTCGTCTTGTAGAATCATCAGCCTTAGAGAGGATATCTGATAATAAGTTTTGGCGTAGATTAGGTACTGAGCATGTGATCCATGGAACAGTAGAAAAAGTTGGCAAGTTATATACTATTGAAATATTGTTACGCTCAATAAAAAATGATGGTTATGAAGATAAAGTACACCAACGTTTTACTGATATAAATGAGGAAGAATTTCGTCTTTTGTCACATAAATTAAGTGACATTATTTTTGAACAGCTAACGGGAATCAAGGGAATATTTTCTACTAGAATAGCTTATATTACTATTGAAAAGATTAAAGATTTAACAAAACACACGTTAACAGTAGCTGATGCTGATGGCTATAATGATAAACCTTTAGTTGAATCTATTTATCCTTTAATGTCCCCTGCATGGTCGCCAGATAGCAAAAAATTAGCTTATGTAACTTTTTATGGTAATAAAGCAGCTATTAAAGTTGTTGATGTTGATACTGCACGAACACAGCTGCTTACTCAATCACCTGGTATAAATAGTGCTCCAGCATGGTCAAATGATGGTAAGCGTTTGGCGGTGGTTTTATCGAAAGATGGAGCCCCTAAAATATATATACTCGAGTTAGATAGCAAGAAACTTAGAAGAGTAACTCATGGTGGAAATATAGACACTGAGCCAAAATGGATGCCAGGTGATAAATCCATAGTATTTACTTCTAATCGTGGTGGCAGCCCGCAAATTTATCAGCTAGATCTTGAAACTGAAAAAGTTGAAAGAATTACTTTTGAAGGCAAATATAATACTACACCCTCTATTACCAAAGATGGTAAAAATATAGTCATGTTACATAAAGGTGATTCAGGGAAATATAATGTGGCAGTTTACTTTATGAATACTGGTAAAGTACGTATTATTACTGATAACAAGTATGATGAGTCACCATCTTTAGCTCCAAATGGCATGATGGTTCTATACGGGACAATGATTGATGGTCATTATTCATTGCGTGCTGTATCCTTAGATGGTAAATTTCATATGAATTTACCAGCTCATGGTGTACATGTAAAAGAGCCTGTCTGGTCTGGATTTTTGTCTTAATTAAAAGGGTTAGTTAATGAAATTAAATACACTAAAGAAATGGATAGTTATAGGTGGTGTGGCTTTGAGTGTTGTTGGCTGTGCTTCAAATAGTGGCAAAAATAAAGCTATGCAAACTGCAGGTCTTGGTGAGAGATCTAAATTTTATGGCGAAAATATCACGGCAGAGAAAGAAGAGCAGTTATTAGCAGATAGAACATTATTGTTTGGTTTTGATAAATATGATGTTTCAGATGAAAGTAGAAGAGTTTTGTATGCTCATGCAAGAAATTTGTTAAATAATCCTAGTGATCGTATTAGAATTGAAGGCCATGCAGACAGACGAGGTAGTAGATCATACAATTTAGCTTTAGGTGAAAGACGTGCACAATCAGCAAGACAAGTCTTAAAACTAAAAGGTGTATCTGAAAATCAAATAGCTATTGTTAGTTTTGGTAAAGAAAAACCTGCAGCTTTAGGTGATTCAGAGCAAGATTTTGCAATGAATCGTCGTGATTTTTTATCTTACGAGGACTAAATAAATGTTAAAAAAAGTTTCCTTACTTTTTTTATGTACAGTGAGCTTTTCGTTGATGGTGCCTAGTGTTCATGCTGGGCGCTCATCACATGAACAAAGAATAGAGCAGCTAGAGCGTACTGTTTCAAGTCAAATAAATGTAGATCTTTTGAATAAAGTAAGCAGTTTGCAAGATGAAATAGCAAGGTTACGTGGCTTTGTTGATGAGCAACAACACGAACTTGGGTTGATTAATAAAAGGCAGGAAAGCCTATTTAATGATCTTGACCGGCGTTTAGAGAATTTAGCACTCGGCAGCGGTAGCTCTGAAAAAAAAAAGTTAAGTGATAGTGTCGCACAAAATGTTATACCTATTAGTGATGGGGTTGTTACTGATACTGTAGCTTATAGTAAAGCATATGAACTCGTTACTTTGAAAAAATTCAAAGAAGCAGAGTTAGCATTTACAGATTTTATTTGGCGCTTTCCTGATAGTGAATTACTTGTCAATGCTCATTATTGGAAAGGTGAAATTTATTTACAGAATTGGCGTGATGACAAGCATGATACTTTAAGTTTGACTAAGGCGAGAGAAGTTTTTGTTCATATTAGTGACAACTATAAAGAGCATCACAAGGCTACTGACTCAATGGTAAAATTAGGCATGATTGCGCATGAAGAGGGTGATAATGCTAAAGCAAAAGAAATTTACCAGAGTGTTATTAATATAGCCAAAAAAGGTTCCGGTGTTAACATTGCAAAATTGCAGTTAGAAAAGCTAAAATAAAATTAAGACAGTGCAGAATATGTAATGAGTACAATAAGAATAACAGAAATATTTTTGTCTTTGCAGGGTGAGGCCATGTTTACTGGTGTACCCTCGGTGTTTATTAGGACTACAGGATGTCCACTTAGGTGTAGCTACTGTGATACTGCATATGCATTCTCTGGTGGTAAAAAACATTCAATTGATGAAATTGTAGCTCAAACAAAATCTTACCAAGTGTCACATGTAACAGTTACTGGTGGTGAGCCGTTGGCTCAGCCTAACACAATAGCTTTACTTGAATCTTTGGTACAACAGAAGTTCATTGTAGCATTGGAGACTAGTGGGGCCTTAGATATCTCTCAAGTGCCACCTGGTGTACATAAAATAATAGATTTGAAAACCCCAGATTCTGGAGAGGAGCATAGAAACTTATATGCCAATTTAGATTTGTTAAGCGATAGGGATCAAATAAAATTTGTCATATGCTCAAGAAGTGATTATGAGTGGGCGGTCGAGATGCTAGCCAGACATAAACTTAATATGTTTTGTGAGGTGCTGTTCTCACCAAGTTATGGGCAGCAAGACCCAACAGAGCTTGCTGAATTTATTATTGCAGACAGGTTGCCAGTACGATTTCAAATGCAATTGCACAAATTGCTGTGGGGAGATGAAAAGGGGCGTTAATAAATTTGCATTTGTGCAAAATTGGGGTATAATTTTCACTTCTATTTGGGCCGTTAGCTCAGCTGGTAGAGCAGTGGACTTTTAATCCATTGGTCGAAGGTTCAAATCCTTCACGGCCCACAATTGAAACCAGTATGACAGATTACTTTTTGTCGTTTTCTATACTGGTCAGGATTGAAAATAGACTTTCAATTTGAGATATACCCACCTCTATATCATCTTCTTTAAATAATGCATCAATGCTTTCTGCTACTTCTGTTAATTCATTGAAGCCAATGCTTCCGCCTAAACCTTTTAATGTGTGGACCTCACGCTTTAAAGTATCATAATCTTTTGTTTGGATGCTGGTTTTCATCTTGTCTCGACGTGTTGGTATTGATTCAATAAATTCATTTATAATTTCCTTCATTCCTGGGAGAGTTTGCTCATCTATTTCATCATCATCATCATCATTAATTAAAAAGTCACTTAGGTCTGTGTTGGTAGCTGTGTCAGTAGTTTTTTCCTTGGGCAGAGATGCTAAGCTATGCTTTTGTATGTTCTGTGCACTAGAAGGGGTTGGTGATATTTTAGAGGTATACTTGGGGTTAAACAGTAAAAATAAAAGGATGATTAGTGTCCCCCAAAGAGTAGCAATAGCAATCATATAGTAGGCACTGGATACATTTCCTCCATTTTTTATATCAAATAGGAGTAGTGATTCTAGGGCATGTACCTGAAAGATAATATTGATTCTAGTGGATAGATTTTTTCCTTCAGTAAGTGCTAGATCATTCAAATCATTATTTAGCAACATAATAGGATTGGTATGTGGCCTACCATCAAGGTACTCATGTAAAGATATGAGCTGTGCTCTAATTAATTCGACCTTATTTGAAATATATCCTTTTTCATGGTCACCGTAGGAAATATCAAGAATATCATTGGACATTTTCGTGATATTCCATAAGCTTTTTATATATATATTATTTTCTTGAGATTTAGATAAAGCAAAACCCTGGAATACACAGGAGATAAATGCTAGTAGAACAGCAAAAAAATAAAGATTTTTATTCAATTTTGAAATCATAAGCGCTTTTACATTTACCTATACTTAATAATTAAGCTTAGAACAAATAAACAAAAATTAAGGGAGATTGAGTTGTATAAAGAACAGTACAAGGGAGTTCTTATAACAATAATACTAATAGCATTTTTAAGTGGTGCATATGTATTGTATGGCAAATATCATATATTAAACCCACAGTACAATAATATGGTCAGTTTAAATGAACAGAGAACCATATTATCTGATATTCAAGTTGAATATAATAAAATTGTACGGCTTCATAATAGTGGTCATTTGGTTACACAGAAAATATCTGAAATGCAATCTATGGTTGCCAATCTTGAAAATGTTCAGCAAGTTGGAATGTTTTTTGATAAATCAAGAATTAATAATTTAATTGATGAATTACAAGTCAGTTTACAGAAGAGTAAAGAAGCAAGTAGTGTTGTGCAGAAAAGTTTTAATAAACTATTGGGAAATTACATTGATTTGGTTGATGAAAATATTAAAGTTTATCATCATAAAAGCAATTTACATAGTCAAATGATTTTGTGGATAGTAGGGCTGTTATTTTTATGCTGTGTATTAATGTTTATTTATATTTTCATTCAAGATGACAGTCATACTGATTTAGAATATAGTGCTCTAGAACAATATTCGGATAATACTAAAATCATTAGCAGCCTTGATGCTTTAGCACAAAAAATAGAAGGATTTACTGGGGCTGAACATTGTAATAATGTGAATTTAAATGATGATTCTCAAAAAGTAAAAGGGAATCAATTTATATCAAATATATCTCATGAATTTAGAACCCCATTAACAGCAATTATAGGTTTTTCAGAATTATTGAAACATGATTCTGGCCTGGATGATGAACAAAAAAATAAAGCAGGTATTATTCATAGTACAGGATTACATCTGTTAGAAATTATCAGTGATGTCTTAGACCTTTCTAAAATTGAGTCTGGCACGATAACATTTGAAAAAAATAATATATTATTACCAAAGTTATGCCATGATGTTGAGAGCATATTATTAGTGAGATTTGACAAAGCTAAAGATATATTTAAAGTGGTTTATCATTATCCGTTACCTAATTATATTTTGGGAGATTTAACCAGAATTAAGCAGATTATTATAAACTTATGCTCGAATGCAATGAAATTCACTGAAAAAGGTAGTGTTGAAATGCATGTTGAGTATAAAGATAGGATACTATCTATTCGAGTAAAAGATTCTGGATTAGGGATCCCAAAAAATAAGCAAGAGTTAATATTTGAAGAATTTTCTCAAATTGATGATAGTAATTCAAGAAAATATGCAGGAACTGGTTTGGGCTTGCCAATATCCAAGCGTTTATGTCAGGGTATGGGGGGAGATTTAGTTTTAGTGGATAGCTTGCCACACCAAGGTAGTACCTTTAAAGCGTCAATGATCACCGAGTTGTCAGATGAATCTGAATTTTTGAACAAATTTAATGAAAAATTTGTAGAAGATAATAAAATTGCTAATATTCCGGACTTGTCTGATTTTAGTATACTTATAGCTGATGATAATGAAATTAATAAAAGCCTTGTAAAAATGTATCTTGATAAGACTGGTATAGAAATGAGTTTTGTTTCTAATGGCTTAGAGGCATATGAATATATGGTTAAAAATGAAGTAAGCATTGCACTTTTAGATATTCAAATGCCAGTGATGACTGGTATGGAAGCAATTGTCAAAATTAGAGATGCTGGCATTACTGTTCCGGTTATCGCATTTACAGCGAGTGTTACTTTTTCTGAGCTAGATGAGTATCGACGGAAAGGATTTACTGCTATTCTTGGAAAGCCTATAAACACTCAATGGTTTTATAAAATTATTCATGAAAATTTAATCAAGTAATGCGACATTATCTATGAGTGCGGTATTTTTATTATCTGTATACACTTCATTAGTCTCACTATTATGATTGAAACATACATAAATAATGTTTGTTGGAATGTTATGGTAGGATAGCGGATGGCTCATACAGTGAGCAAAAACTGAACGAATGGTGTTATCTATTTTTTGAGAAAAAGGATCTTTTAATAATGGATCTGCAATAATGTTTAATATCGCCGTGCCACCGTTTTTCAAATGTGCTCGTACGGTTTTATAATACTCTTTAGTGACTAAATGACTAGGTATTATGAGAGTTGATTGGTAGGTATCTAGAACAATGGCATCATATTTAGTAGAGGTTCTATTTAGGTATGCTCTAGCATCATCAGCAATAAATTTATGATTTAATGTTGCTCCTAAATAATTTCTTGAAATATTTAAAAGATCTTTATCAATATCAACATAGGTAACTTTATTATTAAGGTTGCCGGAATTAGTCAGAGAAAAAGCACCAGCCCCTAAAACTAAAATATCGTGATTTTTCATTTTCAAGTGTTTAGTAATTGTTTTTTTTATAAATTCAATATATGGGAACCCATTATTAGAATATTCAGCAACAAAAGATGCTGCACTATTATTAGCAATTAAAAGGTGGCCTTTAGTGTTGTATAGTTTAGCATTCTTTATAACTTGATAGTTTCCATAACTATTAGTTTTCACGAACAAACTATCTTCGATATGAATGTTTAAATAATAGCTGGCAAATATTGCAGTGAGAGCAATAGAGTTTAGAATGCTAATCCTGGGTTTAATTGTTTTACTTGAGAATAGAGCTAGAGCTATTAATAATCCGGCACTAATAGCAACAGTCCAGGCTACACCGAGATAGTTCATGAGGACAATGGTTGTTAATGTGCTGCCTAAAAAAGATCCGATAGTATTAATATGTAATACTTTGCCGCTGATTTCGCCTTTCGAGTTATTAGACTTTATTAAGTTAACCGTGATTGGTACTGTTTGGCCTAATAAAAACACTAATGGTGAGGTTATTATCAATAAATAAATTACTAAAGCTACTAATAAATGAATATTTATTTTGCTCATGATCTGGAAAAATATATCTATGAATGGATATGAAAGTCCAATAGAAATTATTAAAGCAGAAATAATAAAGTTACGGTGCAATTTGGTATATAGATTATCTTTATGTTTACCACCAACTAAATATCCATAGGCAAGAAATAGCAAAAACAGTCCGATTATTATGCTAGTAACTATTACACTATTACCAACAAATGGCATTAGTTGGCGAATAGTTAATATCTCTGTTGAAAGAGTTACAAAACCTTCAACTAAAATTATGATCCAAAGCGAAGGCACATGCATAGCAGTTCCATTTAATAGATAGTCAATATATGGAGTGATAATAAATATAGGTTAATAGTGAACTATATTACATGTCCGCAGTCAAGCAACTAACCGTGGTGATAACTATAAGATATAATTAGTGCCTTGCTTGCTTTTACTAGTGATCAAGTATGGATATGAAGATGAGATAGTTGGTTTAACATTTGAGCTATGAGAAATATTTTCTTTATATGGTAAGATTATAAATTAATATGATTAAGTGTGCTGAGTTTGTATTTTCATAAATAGGACTTCATAATGAGTGAAATTAAATTAGAAACAAATGAACTATTAACTGATAATGAATTAGAAAATAGACTTAATCTTGCTAGGGTAAATGGAGAAAAAACAAAAGAAATTGTTTTTTTATCTGGCCAATGGAGTATTAATGAATCCTCTTCTTCCCAGAGATACTGTCATGTAACTGCAAATGAAGCTGAAACTGAGGGTTCAAGGAAAAAAGTTAAATTTTCTTGTTAAATGTCCTTTTAATATAACAATGGCATGTATATCATGCCTATACGACATTAAGGTTTTGTAAAAACTCGGTCTTTATTTGCTCTGATCTAATTTCGTATTACAATTAAACTACTATAAATTATAAATAAATGTCAAAACATGTAATATCTACATTGCAATTGCAGTAATGTTAGAACTTGCACAACAAGAACAAATATAGGGTATTTGCAGTATTATTGTAGAGTTGTAATAGACAGCATAATGAATAAACAGAAATTTTATTCAAAAACAAGTAACAGCTGGAGTGACACCAATTCAAATCACAACAGATAACGAGACCGCATTATATAATGAAATTGAGAATATTTTCCATTTGCAACACACAGAGAGGGGAAATATATGAATCACCGTATAGAGCAAAATAGCCTAGGTATGAAATAACGCTACAAAGTAATGAAAGGGCCTGCAAACCCATTATCTTTGTTCAAATATGAGTATTTTGTAATTATTAAATATAAAGTTGATAGGTGGAAAACTATTGTTTGGCGTTCATTTTGCGACTAAACTTAACAAACTGTATAATCTAAAGATAGTGAAAATATGAATCTTGATAAACTTAAATCCCAGTGGTTTGATAATGTTCGTGGAGATATCCTGGCGGGTATGGTTGTAGCTCTTGCTTTAATACCTGAGGCAATAGCTTTTTCAATTATCGCAGGAGTTGATCCAAAAGTTGGTTTATATTCTTCTTTTTGTATAGCTGTGGTTATATCTATTGTCGGTGGCAGGCCTGGAATGATATCAGCGGCTACAGGTGCAATGGCTCTGGTTATGGTATCTCTTGTGAAGGAGTACGGTCTTGAGTATCTTCTTGCAGCGACAATTTTAACCGGGATTATACAAATTATATCAGGTTGGTTGAAACTAGGTTCATTGCTGCGCTTTGTATCGAACTCTGTAGTTTTAGGTTTTGTAAATGCTTTAGCTATTCTTATCTTTATGGCGCAACTACCAGAATTTAATAATGCTGGGTGGCAAATGTACGCTATGGTAGCTGCAGGCTTAATTATAATCTATGGTTTTCCGTATATAACCACAGCTCTTCCCTCACCATTAATAGCAATTGTTACCTTAACAGTATTTAGTATCATTATGGATGTTGACTTGCGTACTGTGGGTGATATGGGACAATTACCTGATACTTTACCATTGTTTTTGCTGCCAAATGTTCCTTTTAACATGGAAACCGTGAGCATAATATTTCCATATTCGGTAACATTAGCTGCTGTAGGTTTACTTGAATCTTTAATGACATCTGTAATTATAGATGATCTAACGGATACTCCTAGTGAAAAAAATATAGAGTGCCAGGGGCAAGGTATTGCAAATATAGTTGCTGGTTGTTTTGGTGGCATGGCAGGTTGTGCAATGATTGGTCAATCAGTTATAAATGTTAAGTCAGGTGGGCGTGGTAGATTATCATGTTTATTTGCTGGTTCGTTTTTATTATTTCTAATATTGGTATTAGCGGATTGGGTAAAACAAATACCTATGGCTGCTCTGGTTGCGGTTATGATTATGGTATCTATTGGTACTTTTAACTGGGGCTCATTGTTAAATATACGAGTTAACCCTAAAGACTCAAGTTTAGTTACTTTTGTTACCGTGATAGTGGTGGTTGTTTCCCATAATCTAGCTTTAGGTGTATTTGTTGGTGTGTTGATGAGCACCATATTTTTTGCCAAAAAGGTATCACGTCTACTTATGAGTAAAACCATCATTTCAGAAGATGGTCAACATCGTACCTATAAAATTTATGGCCAGATATTTTTCGCCTCTGCAGAATATTTCACTAAAATATTTGATTTTAAAGAAGTTGTTGAAAAAGTAACAATAGATATGAAGCGGTCGCATTTATGGGATGTAACTAGTGTTGAGGCATTAGATAAGGTTGTACATAAATTTCGTCGTGAAGGAACACAAGTAGAAGTATTAGGTTTAAATGAAGCCAGTGCAACTATAGTTGAAAAACTTGGTGGATATGATAAACCTGATGCTGTAGAGATAGTAGTTAAGGATTAATAAGGTGGGATTATGAGCAAGATTATCGGATGTATAGATGGGTCGGTGTATGCTGATAGTGTCAGCTACTATAGTGCTTGGCTACATGAGCGTACAGGACTTCCAATTGAGTTATTACATGTTGTAGCTCCACACTCAGAGATTGTAGTAAGAGGGGATCTGAGTGGTCAGATAGGTGTAAGTTCAAATAGTAACTTATTAGAAAAGCTTACTAAAATAGATGAAGAGCACGGTAAGCTAGAGCAAAGCAAAGGTAAGCTTATGCTTGATCATGCACAACAAGAGTTAACCAATAAGGGCATAGAAGCACTGCAAGCAAAACAGCTGCGAGGTTCTGTAGTTGCAACTATAGAAGAAAATGAAAAGGATGCTCAAGTACTAGTAATAGGAAAGAGAGGTGAGCATCATCAGTATTCGCAAAATAATTTGGGTTCTAATTTGGAAAAAATAGCACGGCGGATCCATAAACCATTATTTATAACAACAGAACAAATAAAGCCAATTGAGAAATTTTTAGTGTGCTACGATGGCAGCCCTTCTGCGAATAAGGCTATAAATTATATTGCTAAAAGTTCAATGCTTAAAGGTATTGAATGTCATCTGTTAAAAGTTGACGAAGCCACAGAATCTGCGTGTAAACTACTAGAAGAAGCTAAAAGTAAACTTGAAGATGTAGGGTTTAAGGTTATATCATCACTACAGCAAGGGAAATTAATTGATGTGGTAATGCATGAATATATACATACTCATGTTATTGATTTGTTGGTTATGGGGTCTTATGGGCACTCAAAAATCAGAAGCTTTTTTTTAGGAAGCACTACGACAACACTTATTCAAAAAACGGATATACCTTTGTTGTTATTTAGAAAAGATATCTAGAAGCTAGTATGTCTAGATATACTTCGTGGAAAATTAATCGTTCCCGTCAAAACCGAGTCAATGATAATTGAGATTTGTACTGTTCTTGATACTTTATGTTGCATTTTCAACAAACCATTATATTCTTTAAGTTTAGGTGTAATTAACCTGAGACACTGGGTTATGAATTTATTTTTCCTTTTAAATAATGCCTTGTCTTTTTAAAGGTTGTGCAAAATACAATTTTAAATTCTTTTATTGCATTACATCGTGATTTTATACCTCGGTGGTTTTGCTCTGTAATCTCATTAGGAAATTCAATAAATGCAAATTTAGTTTCTGTTCGTTCATTGTATAATTTGAGCTTATTTTATTGCGATTTCAGACTTGGTTTTGATGAAACCGCTTAGGTTAATATCATTATTATTTGTTGTTATCGCTTTGTCCAGGAAAGGGTAGATAATGGGATCAATATTATATTGAGTGCCATTTATTACTATAGTGCGTGCATTTAGGTCAATATCTTGCAAAGGAACCCAGGCAGCTAATTCAATTTCGTCAGTGTCTTCTGGTTGAAGCATAGGAAGATCTTTTGATGAAATGATTCCATGGAAAATCGCAGCGATAAGATTAGATGATTCATTGAGATCAGCAATATTCCACTTGATTAGAGAGCCATCTGCTTCATATTTTTTTAAATCCAAACCTGTTTCTTCGCGTAATTCTCTAAAAGCTGTATCTACCAGATTCTTATCTTCATGATAAGATTTTTTCTCTCTTAGGTTCCTGTTGTTATACTTTTTCATCTCTAGTTCATATGCTGATGTTGCACTTATGGGGGTACCCATTAGATTAGATTTATATATATTAAGCTCTGCTTTTTCATATACTATATGAGGTACTTTAGACTGATAAGTTGAATTGAAAAAACCAGCAGGAACACCACACAGAAGAATTTTTTCACCTTGTTGATATTTTGGCTCTACTATCATTAATAGTCTTAAATCACCTGTTGTGATATGTCTATGCATAAGAATAACAGCTGAGCCACTTATTCTTGTTTTCTCTGGTGACCACCAAATACTACCTAAATTATTTTCCAATTCATAAAGTTGAGGCATGAAATTGGCTCTGTTATCCCAATTAGCTATCAAGTTATCCGTAACGGTGTGTTTATTAGCGGTAGTTGTACCAATGAAAATACCGAAGCTCAAAAGTAAAATATAGACAATTATTTTAAATACATTATTTTTCATAAATAAAATTTTAGCATTTAACGAAAGTAGGCATATGATGCTATCATATCTAGCTTAGAGTTTAAATGTCATAATATGAATGAGAGATTTAAATACAATATACTCTAAATATATTGAGACATAGATAGAAAAACAATTTGATGAATTTGCCATGGATAATAAGTGATATGGAATATATGCTGTAGTTATTAGGTACATTAGCGTTGTATTAGTATATAAACACCGTTCATTGTATGAAACAAAATGAACCGATATTAATAATATTCAATAGGGCTTATGACTAGTTTCTTGTTTGTTTCTTACGAGTTATTGTCGGTGGAGCTGAAGCTGGGTGGTGTGGTTTTGCATTTAATATAGTAGGTGTCTCTTTATCATTACCCTTTGGACTAATGCTAAATTTAAACGCCTTTGGTCGCTTTGTGGTCACCTCAGGTTTCGCGTGCGTCAGCTTTATAATACCTTTACAACTTGTAGAGATGTCATCTATTTTATCAGTAGCATTTAGTGCGTTTTCAATAGCTTGTAGAGTTCTAGTATGTCCTGAATTATATGTAATAATTTTTTCTATCACAGGCTTATCAATGCCACTATTTAACATTTGTGTGAATAGTTTTTTTTGTCGTGAAAAAGGCATTTCATCTAAATTAGAAGATAACACCTTTAATATCATATTATTTTTTTTAAAGCAATTAGATAATAATGATACAGCTATTAGGTCATTTAACATTTTTTTTGTATCTTCTCCAGCAGTAGAGCTATCAAAATCACTTATGCAGCTACTAAGCATGTCTTGAAAGTCTTCAATATTGCCTTTTTGATGTTTGGCAGCAATGAAAAAATCAATAGCAAGCCTTTCTTTCTCGTCTCGTAAGTATTGGTTAGCACCATTTTGTACTAAAGTGATATATTTGTCAGGATCAAATCTGCATAAATGTAGCGATGGAAACCCTTTTACCATATGGTTTGGTTCCCATGTACTGCACTGCATAACACTATCGATGCTATCGTCATCATCCATGTTAATAGCATGGCGTATAGCTGCACGTGCAAGAGCTGGGTTGGGTGGCGGCATCCCCAATAATAGAACTGGAAGATAGTGGCTAGCGCTATAGATATATAATTTTCCAATAAGCTGTGGGGGCAGATGAACAGCATCAATTATTTGTTTAATGTCAGAAGGATTATATGTATTTAATAGTGGAGCCGCCTCAATAAGGAAATTATATTTTTCATTACCAGAGCCTGGTACACTCTTGTTTATAATTTCAATTAACTGTTTAATATTAAAAATATTTTTTTTCAGGAGTATTTTATATATTAATCGTAAGGTAACGATTTTGCCCGCACCATCAATCATTTTAGAATTTCTAAATAAATTGATACGGGTATTATTAAGTTGGTATATGATACCTTCAAAATCATTGTGAGTATATGGGGAAAACACAGCAGGCAGTTTGCCTGCAGAAGAATAAGGGTTTTCAAATTGCCCAATACGTTTTTGAATATCTTCTAATTCAGATGATGATAATTTTCTCTCGTTAATTATATCTGTTTTTTCATAGGTTATAAAGTTTAAGGGAATTGTAGAGCCAACTTCTTTATAAGCTCCAACTTTTGCTGCAGCTATAAAAGCAGAATTAGTAATCTCTTGTAATGACCCTTTAACTATTCCATCAGAATGGTTAGGATCATAAAAAAAATATTGGTCTCCCTGTTTGTAAATCGCCATTATATGATTAGCTGTTGATAATCTAATGCTAGTGCCATCATGAAGTATGTTTTTTAAGAGTTTTTTCATTTGAGCTTTTGTAGTATTACAGGATATATTTAAATTTTGCTCAAGATCATGTTCAGCAATAACGCTTAGGTATTTTAAAATTTCATGATCAGTTGCCGAATCCATTCCAGTTGTATTAGCATTATGTTGAACAAAATTTGCCCATGAAAATGCTTCTTCAAAATTACCACTTAATTCATCAGTTAGAGTGTCAGGCCTACCATCCCAGTCTGCTAGATTTTGTAATTTCTCAATGAATGCACTCCCGGTGCCTCGAGACATAAATAAGGTCCAAACAGCTGATAGCCCCGAGCATACACCTCTTTGTAGCTTTTCAATAAAAGCTTCAGCATCATCAGCATAAGCATCAGGATATTTTTCTTTTTGAATATGAAAATATCTTTTAAAGTTATCTAAAATATGTTCTTGACTAAAATCAGTCATTTTTCTCCCATCCCCATATATGTTAGACATAGATAATGGATAAACTATTGAGATATGTTATGAATAGGGAGAAAAATATTTAGTTATATTATGTGAGCGAAGTATATTTTGTCTGAATTTGATTTTTTATATCAGTTAATGATACATGAGTGGCTGACCTACGTTGTATGGTGGCATAATATGATAATGACCATTGTATAAAATAGATTAAATTAATAGCTATTGTAACTATATTTCAGATGTTAGGTAGCTGCACATAAGTCAGGATGCGGTTGTACTATATTTTAGAATCAAGGATTTCTCGAGGATCATTAGCGCATCAATTTGCCCAATAGTTTCCACTGAATGTTCACTATTTCTAAGAGATCTTATCCTTGCAATAGCTTGGTAAACACCATTGGTTACTAAATGTTCTTCATTTTTTATTTTTAATATGTGAGACTTATTAAAGTCATAGTTCATTAGTTTTGTAGATGAATCTATAGAAAGTGATGTTATTTGCTCTAATAAAGATAAGGCTGATAGCATCGTTCCTGTTCTACCAATACCAGCTAGGCAGTGGATGGCTATTTTTGTTTTGTTTGGTAGGTTTTCGGTAATATTAAATAAGAAGTTAAATTGTTTTATTGTCGGTGGGTGGAAATCTGGAATGTCAATTGTGAAATGCTTGTTATTTGGTGACATGCTCAAAAAAACATTGCCAATGGTTTCACTGCGTTGTGCTTCTAATGAAAATATAACAGATACACCATGATCATATAGCATTAATAGTACTTGTTCTTCTGTATGGTTATAGAATGGACTGGCCATGCCAATAGCCGTAATGTTTTTCTTCTTTATAGAGAAGTTCATTTCTCTATAATTATGAATTTTTTCTAACATAAGTTGTAGTCCATGAATCGTTATAATGCATGGTTAAGTTTAGTATAAAAGTTATTAATATATAATCAATATTTACAATTTCAAATTTTGATGAATTAATAATAAATTTCTGATGCTTTGTGATGACTTCACTTTTATGGCTAAAGTATATCGTAAATGTTTATCTCCATGATAATATACTTCAGCTATTATTTTTGCTTGCATCAAACAAGAAAGTGCTTGTTCGATAAGGGCGTATGATATAGTTGTGTGTTCAGCAATATCAGAGATACTTGGATTTACTTTGTCTTGTAAGTCATGTGCATGCATGTATTCTATGATATCCGTAACAATCTGAATTTTATCTGATAAAGGGAGTGAGTGTATTGATAAATCCCTTATGGATTTTGGTTTAAATTGTATAGTGTATGTTAATACTGAACCATATAGTACAACCATCCATGCTAATTGCATCCATGTCATTAAAATTGGTAGTGCTGCAAAACTGCCGAAAATAACACTTTGGCTTACCATATATACTTGAAGGTAGATTAGAGCTTTCTGCAAAACAATATGTATGAATGCACTGATTAATGCAGCAATGCATGCAGGTAAAACTTTAACTTTGGTTTGTGGGATAATTATATAAATCCAAGCAAATAATGCTGATATGAGTAGATATGATAATAATTCAGAGACGCACTCAATGAAAATGGCTGATTTTAAATTTATAGAGCCTAGCTGTGCATCAAGGAATGCCACAATAAATATGTTAACTGCTGAAGTGATTAAAATCACGGCTGGTGCTAGGATGCCTATTGTTGTGAAAGTGACTGTTAAGCGTAGGATATTGTCATGTTTATAAACGTGCCAAATATCATTAAGATTAGATTTTATGTGTGAAAATACTTTATAAATGCTGGCTAGAATCAGGATGCTTCCAAAACCAGCTACAGTAGAGTTCCTGCTCTCATAAATGAGATTGCTAGCAAATTTCAATAAATATTTCACAGTGTTGTCTTGCCCGGACATTTGTAACATTAAAATTGATTCTAGATTGTCTTCAAGACCAAGTGCTTGGGCAACAATCATCGCAATAGCTACTACTGGTACAATTGCAAGTATGGAATAAAAGGTAAGCGCAGATGCACGCAAATAGCATTTGTCATTTCTAAATTTAAATAGTGATATAGCAAGTAATTTAAACATAACCCTCTAGTGAAATATCATCTAGCCTTATATATAAGTGTGTCACTATTTTGCACGCTTATGTGATGAATAATAAAAATAATAAGGGTTTGGGTGCAGATGCTCATATATAAAATGTTTAACAGAGTATTCTATTTTCTTCTCAATATAGTTTGGTGTACACCAGTACTAAATTCATTAGCAGCAAAAAGCTTTATCTTTGTGTCTGCATATATAGCTGTACTATATAAGAACGGTAAATTAGAAGCATTGCGTAATGTTGTATATGATGTTCTAGATGGTCAGCACTATCGTTCAAATAAATATAAAGATAAGTGGTGGTATATTTTACGTTTCGCAGTAACGTGTGAGCAAGAACGCCGCTTGATGACTTTTTTTTATGACTTGGAGGCAGAAAATAAATTAATACGTCTTGGTATTAGTGGGCCAACACCATGGGAAGGGTATAATGTTGCTTATGTGTATACAAGTTTTTCAATTTGGTATTTTGAGAGAGGTCTTATTGAAAGTGCCATTGATATGATAAATTTAGCGACTGAAGCAGACTTGACCTGGGCTTATCCTGAATTCATGCTAGGTTGGTATGGTTTATTTGTGAATGATGTTGATCCTATTATTCATTTTGGTGAGGCTGTGCGTAGAGACTGGAATATGTTGTCTAGAATCAGAAATGATAGAGCTTGCCAACAGTTCCCATCAGTAATTAAGAAAGTATCACAAGCTGTTCTAGTCAAGTAAATGATAAATAATTGAATTGCGCTATAATTTTAAGATTGCTAAAATATAAAACTTAATCAATGATCTTGTTTGTGGCTAATTATGAATAAAATTAAATATTTTACTTTTGTGTTATTATCTTTGTGTCATGGCTATGCCTATGCTGGTCTTAGTCAAACATCTACATCATTAAGTGCTGTGACAGATAGTGTTGGCTATAGTGCTGGTATTTTGGGCAACCTACTTAATGCGACTTGCATAATAATGGGGGTTGCACTTATTGCTAGTGCTGTAACTCAATATCAAATTCATAAAAATAGTCCTAAATTAGTACCCCTAACAACACCAATTGTCTACGTAGTTTTGAGCTTGTGTGTTTTAGCAATACCAGCAACGAGTGTGATATTAAATATTAATGAAAGTGAATATGGCCCATCTGAATATATCATAGCGCCTGGTGCTTCAAATCTTGATGAAGAAATAGGATAGGACTCTAAATCTTTAAGAGTAAAGTTTCTTTTGTGCAATTAAGATTTCTTTTTCTTTAGTTAAAATAGTTTTTTGTGCTTTAGAATCAGCATATTTTAATGCCAAGTCAAGTTGCTCAATAGCTAGATCAAGTTGTTGGTACATAACATAGGCTTTGGCTAAATTTTGATGCATGCTCATGTTGTTATTTAAATTTTTGTCAGCTTTGGCAATATTTTCATAAATGAAGCCCCTGTTAGGTAATATTTTTGCTAGATAGTTAAATATTTCTATGGCTTCACCATAATGTTTAGTTTTTTCAAGTGCAATACCGTAATAGAATATAATGGGATTATGATCTGGATATTCTTCATTTAATCTTCTTAAGACCTTGTAAGCAGAATCATACTGAGCATTGGCTAAATATATTTCTGCTACAGCCAGAGAGTACACCCAGTTATTTTTACGGCGATTATGTAGCGCATTTATAAGTGCATAGGCTTTAGATGTTTGATTAGCTTTTGAATAAGCTAGAGCTAACTTATATTCAAAAACATCTCTATTATTGAAGTGTTGTAATTTATATATTAGCTCTAGATCTTTGACATGCTTTTTTATATCGTCATTAGAGCTTATTTCAATTCTGGCTTTAGCTATTTGATATAGGAAACTATTTGCATATTGGACGTATTGGTATGAGTTAGCACGACTTGCAGTATCAGCGATTCTTGAGCTGAAAATTGGGTGGGTAGATAAAAATTCTTGAGCTTTTGCGTTTAAGCTATTTTTTTCTTGCAAGGTTGCAAACGCTTGTGACATTGCGTGAGGTTCAAAACTATTGCTGGCAAGTATACGCATGCCGATTCTATCGGCCTCTTGTTCATGGTGCCTAGAGAAGCTTAATATTTTTTGGTAGTGATTGGCTATCGCAGCAGTAGCTAAGTCTGGTGCACCTAGAGCTAAAGCACCAATGATGGCTAAGATAGAAGTGGGTAATAATTGTTGTTGTTGCTCTTGGAACCTGTCTAGATGACGTAAGTGAATATGAGCCATTTCGTGAGCTACCACCCCAGCAAGTTCATTTTCATTATTTAGTTCTAGAATCAAGCCTTGGTGTAGGGCAATGTTATTACCGAAGAAGGCAAAGGCATTGAGATCCCTATCTTTTACTACAAATAGATTTAGGTTATGAATAGTGCCAATAGATGAATAATTTAAGTTAGAGGATAGGGCCGCCATATATTCGTTGACTAACATATCATTGTCAACTAGACCGCCCCCTTGCAACTCGCGATACATTGAAGTGCCTAAGTTGTAATTTTTTAAGTCTGAAGAGTAACTAGCAAAAGAGGAGCTGCATGTTAGCATTATGCCTAAAAAAATTAAGACTTTTGTATATTTATGCCTCACTATTAGATAGAATTCACTCACGTTATATCCAGTAACTATATTAATAACCAAGTATATTATAATGTTTCATGAGAACACAGAAAAATTAGATCTTGTTGGGCTTAAATGCCCCCATCCAATTATGCATACTCAGAAAAAAATGCGAGATCTTAATAATGGTGATAAATTAATAGTTCAGGTGTCAGATCCTAGTTTTAATATAGACCTTGGTGTCTATATAAGACAATCTGGGCATATGTTGCTAAACTCCTGGCAGGAGAAAGAAACTAACTGCTTTTTACTTGAATGTAGATAAGGAAAATTACTATGACTGTTGCCAAGAAACAAAAATTTGCTCTTCTAGAGATGTTTTTAAATTGGACTCATAGATATTTTTCAGATCCAGAGGCGGTCTTATTACTAATATTAGTAATTGGTGGCTTAGCAACAGTGGTCACTCTTGGAGGGATCCTGGCCCCAATTTTAGCAAGTGTTGTAATAGCGTATTTGCTCTACGGTATCGTTAATTTTTTCACATCTAAAGGATTGGGGAAATTAACAGGGGTTTTCAGTACTTATATATTGTTTTTAGCAATATATATAGCAATGTTTTTATTGATCTTTCCATTAGTCTGGAAACAGATGGCATCGTTATTTACTGATTTACCTGTGCTAATTAATAAAGCAAAATTATTATTAGATGGCTTTACAGAAGAGTATCCAATGTTGCTAGCTTTTGGTCAAGGAGAAGGCTTGGCTCCAAGCATGCTACAAGAATTACAGCAATGGGGGAAAACAATATTTTCAGCCTCTTTATCTTCTATACCAGGTGTTATTTCTTGGATTATTTATCTGGTATTAGTACCATTACTAGTTTTCTTCTTTATGAAAGATAGCGATACAATAATAAGTTGGTGCATGAGGTTTCTGCCAGACAAGCGACCATTACTTACCAAAGTTTGGGGTGAGGTCGATGAGCAGATGGGTAATTATGTCCGGGGTAAAGCTATTGAAATAGCAGTGGTCGGGATATCTACATATGCAGTTTTTTTATACTTCGGGTTAAATTATTCAGCATTGCTAGCTATGCTGGTTGGTTTTTCTGTAGTGATCCCATATGTTGGCGCAGCTGTGATTACTATACCTGTGATATTGGTAGCATACTTACAGTGGGGGTGGAATGATGGATTTCTTTATCTAATAGTTTCATACCTAGTAGTACAGGCTTTAGATGGCAATTTATTGGTGCCAGTCTTATTTTCCGAAGCGCTAAATTTGCACCCGGTAGCAATAATGATCGCAATAATAGTTTTTGGTGCTTTCTGGGGATTCTGGGGTGTCTTTTTTGCTATTCCTTTGGCTACAGTACTAAAATCAGTGTTGAATGCGTGGCCAAGGCAG
Source organism: Francisellaceae bacterium (assembly GCA_018703155.1). Classification (GTDB taxonomy): domain Bacteria; phylum Pseudomonadota; class Gammaproteobacteria; order UBA6186; family Azoamicaceae; genus JABJGS01. The sequence goes on from JABJGS010000011.1 coordinate 23,778, forward strand.
GAATTCATTAGTTAATTTAATCTCTCAGAGGCTCCATGCCTGCATCCAGATTAAGTGCATCACAGTAGTTCATAAATTGTTCACGTAGGCTGGGGATGTGAACATTTACTGATATATTAATATTCATTGTCATAGCAACCATTCGGGTATTAGAGTAGCCACTGTAGGTGTATGCAGAAACATCCTCAATATTGATAGCTTGATGGGTAAAGAATTGAGCTAACTCATTCATTATCCCTGGTCTGTCTATAGTTACGACATGTACAACATAAGTCATAGTTTTACAGCTGTTATTAGGTAAGCTGGAGCGTCTTATGTGTATATCTAAATCAAGTTGCTTTTCTATACTTGGAACTAATGCTTCTAACTTTGCAATTGTACTCCAATTTCCAGATAAGAGGATATTTAGTGAAAACTCAGCTCCTAGGGTTGTCATTCTAGAGTTTAGTAAATTACAGCCACATTCAAGCAATATTTTGCTGAATTGGTTTATCAGTCCGGGTTTATCTGGACCATTTGCTGAAATAACTAAATAATTGTTCATTTATAAAACAAACCTCTGTAAATTCTTTCCAGGATTTTGACCTAGCAGGAGATGATTTCTTATGAACATAGTCTATCAGAAGCAGCCCATAGGTGGTAATAAAAATGTTACCTTAATAGGAACTTAATAAGGAAAACTAAATAACTGTCATAAATTGCACCTAGCTCGTAGCACGTTTCTTGGTGCTTCTTCTTCGTGTATAACAACGCCAAGGCTGTCACCAGAGAGAACCCTATCATAAAGTGTATATGCATCATCAGCTTTATCACTTAAGACCTGATCAAATATACTGCCATCACTAAGAGCGTAAATTTCAAGTTCAATATTTTTTAAGAGCCGCTCAAAATCATCCCCTCTATCAAGGCAATCTAAATTATTGAGTGTTCTGAATAGTATTAATGCCTGAGCTAATTTTGATAGGTGAGAAACCTCGCGAGGACTTAAATCATTGGCATTTGATATGCCACCGGTATTTTGATCATTAAGTACGCCAATACCTAGCTCAAAGCAAACACTCAGCATAATAGCATCAAAATATTTCGTGGCATAACCAGGAACATTTTTATTAGTAAAATTCTGGCATAATCTTCTTAGCTCTCTTTCTTCAGCGCTTAACGTTCTACTTTCTGGCAAGCGAGAAAAATAAGGTAGGAAAATACCAAAAATTGCACTTATACCTGGAGGACAGATTGAGTCGGGGTATAATGATACAGTATTAGGTGAGTGTAATGATGCTCCACGTTCAATAAGTGAGTCCATTTTATCAGTGGATGATTCTCTCGAACGTAGCTCTTCTATAGTAGCTGTTTGCTCTGCAATCGTTCCTGCCATTTCTCTAATTAAATCCGTATACTGGTTGAGTTCATCCTGTTGTAAGCTTAGTGTTGATAGTAGACCTTCAGCTTCATCCATGAGCTGAGAGAGATTTATTTCATTACTACTAGCATTTTGCTTTAAATGGATGATTTTATTAATAATCTCCAATTCTTTTATATTCGTTTGGTTATGTTTTTGCAGCTCCCTCAAAGCTACAGGAGCCGCGGGCGGCGCGTTAGTTAGGGTATGTGCTGTATGCTCCACCTGTCGGGAAATTTGCTCCTTAACAAGCAATAAGTCTTCTATGTTTGCAGATAAAAATCTTAAAATATTCATGTAGATACCCCTTATGTTTTGTCCTGCGTCTCGCATACGAACTGGGGTTAGACTCTATAATTAAGTAAGAGTTCCATGCTTTATTAAAAAAATTATCACCCAGATGGATAAATTGCTATTATCTCTTATCAGGTTAGTTCAGTCTGAGAGTGGAGGTGAGAAAATGGAACATTTAATCGGAAGCTTTGTAGCGATTGTTGCCCCAATGCATGAGAGTGGTGACTTAGACCTGCCGAGCTTTAATAAATTGCTGCATATGCACAAAAGTGTGGGGGTGGCTGGTATTGTCGTCAATGGTACCACTGGTGAGTCTGTTACATTAACTAAAGCTGAGCAGAATAAACTATTAAGTATTGCAGTTGCAGAACTTAAAGGAAGTAATACGCTCGTTATAGCTGGTACTGGCACTAATAATACCGTTACAACAATTTTAGAAACGCAAGAAGCTTTTGCATTAGGAGCAGATGCTTGTTTATTAATTGCTCCATATTACAATAGGCCAACGCAAAAGGGCTTATACCAGCATTTCCTAAAGGTGGCAAACAGTGTTGCTGGCCCATTAATTCTCTATAATCATCCCGGGCGAACAGGAGTTGATTTATTACCAGAGACAGTTTCTAGTTTATCTGAGCATAAGAATATAGTTGCAATAAAGGATGCTTGTGGAAATGTTGAGAGATTTATAGAGCTTAGTGCTAAGTGTGTACCATCATTCTCATTATTGAGTGGAGATGATTCTATTGCTTGTAATGCAATAGGGGCTGGTGCACATGGGGTGGTTTCTGTTGCAGCAAATATTATTCCTGCACAAATGCAGAATTTAGTTGAACATAGTATACAAAAAAGTAATGATGCATATGATTTCAATGAAGTATTACAGCCACTATTCCAAGCCCTAAACATTGAAGTTAACCCTATTCCAATCAAATGGGTGATGCATAAGTTATGTTTAATTGGTCCTGGGATCAGAATGCCATTATTACCATTGTCATCACAGTATCATGATCAATTGACAAGTGTTCTTGATGATTTAGGCGTTGAAGAGCAGATGAAAGATTTAGTTTCAATTGTATAGGATTATAAAATGAGCACATATAATAAAATTACAATACCAGGTATTGTATGTTTACTACTGTTATCAGGTTGCCAATATTTTCGTGATAAAGATTCTTATGTTGAAGGGCAATATAAAGAAGCCAAGGCAACTAACCGATTAGTTTGGCCAAAAGATTTAAAGGCAGCAGGGTTCTTAGATGAATATAATATTCCTAAAGTTGGTAAGAAGTTGATGCCACAACAAAATAATTCCTATCCTCCATCATTGAAGGATGCTTAAATGGAAATGATGCTTGAGCAAGCTATTTATTCAGGTAAGGCTAAACACCTTTATGAGTATAATAATAATATTTTAATGGAATTTACAGATAATATTACAGCTTTCAATGGCACCAAACGAGATGTATTGAGTGGAAAAGGACAGATAAATAATACAATAAATACCTGGTTTATGGAGTTATTTGCAAAAAATGGAGTCCAAACTCATTTTATTAATAAAATAGATCATAATAAAGCTGAAGTTAAGAGGTTGAAAATAATTCCTCTTGAGTGCATCATGCGCAATTATGCATCAGGTAGTATCTGTCAGCGCTTAGGGTTAATAGATAGAATGAAGTTAGATACACCTATTTATCAGCTATGCTTGAAGGATGATATGCTTGGTGATCCTACTGTCTCTGAATATGAAGCGATAAGTTTAGGTTGGGCCTCAAAATTTCAACTGGAAGTTTTACATGCTCTAACTACGAAAATTAATACAATATTAGTATCTTGCTTTGCTAGTGCTGGATTTATTTTAGCAGATTTCAAGCTGGAATTTGGTGTTGATGGTGTTGGCGAAATTTATTTGGCAGATGAGTTGACACCTGACAGTTGCAGGATTTGGGATTGTATTTCTGGTGAAATATATGACAAAGATAGATTTCGCAAAGATCTTGGTTCTGTGGTTTTATATTACCAAAAAATAGCACAACGCCTTGGTATTAACCTTGACCTTTAAAAATGATTGGGAAAAAACTGAAGTAGCATATGAAATTAATTCGCAAATATTAGAAAAGATTGTACTTAACGTTGGTGGAGATATCTCAAAATGTCATTTGATTCCTGGTGGATGTGCCAATCTTAACTATAAATTAATTAAAGCAGAAGGAAAAAGTACTCTCTTAAGAATTTACATAAGAGATCCTGATGCAGCATATCGTGAACGAAAATTATCTGAGTTGACAAATATTTTCTTGCCAGTTCCTAATTTTACAGAAATAATTGAAGAGCACGGCTATACAATTTCTGTCATTGAATTTATAAAAGGCATAACGTTACGAGATTTGCTGTTAAATTATCCAGGGATCTCTATAGAACAGATTATGTATGAAGTCGGATCACATCTTAGTAAGTTACAAAAAATAAGATTTCCACAAAGTGGTTTTTTTGATAAAGACTGTAATATTAAAGAGACTTTAACGTTATCAATGCTTAACAAATATTTTTTGGAGGTTGTTACGTCTGATAATTTCAAAAAATATATATCACATCAGTCTCAAAAATTCATTACAGCTAATTGTGCTGCTTTTGCTAAGGTTTTAGATGATATTTCTGGCAGAGAATTAGTTCATGGTGATTTTGACCCTGCTAACATTCTTATGAAGAGATATGAAGGCTCTTGGCGTGTAAGTGGAATACTAGATTGGGAGTTTTCTCACTCAGGAACCTATCTATTAGATGTGGCTAATATGTTACGTTACGGGCATAAGATGCCTTCTACATACCAAGATGGATTTCTGAAAGGTTTAAAAGATGGAAATGTCAAAATACCGAATAATTGGCAAGAGCTTATTTTAACATTTAATTTACTATCAGTATTAGAGTCGTTAACTAAGATAAAGGCATCCTTAATGCCAAAAAGATTAGCTGATACACAAGAATTAATAGAATATATTAGCCGCAAGTTAGCAGTGCATTATGCTTAATAAAATTGATGTGGTTGCATATCAAGATAATTGGCCAAAAATATTTGAAAATGAGCGAGAAATTATACATGCAGCTTTATCGGGAAATATCCAACAAATAGAGCATATTGGGTCGACTGCTATACCTGGGTTATCAGCAAAGCCAAAGATAGATATTTTAGCAGTAGTAAATAGCTTGCCTGGCTCTATTCCTATGCTTGAAAATGGAGGTTATCAATACAAAGGTGAATATAATATTCCCTGCCGATATGTGTTTTCAAAAAAAAAACCATTTGTAATTAATTTACATGTATCCAGTATAGGACATGGTTTTATTGGCCTTAACCTTAGCTTTCGAGATTATTTGTTAACACATCAAGACACTGTTGAAGAATACCAAAAATTAAAATATAAGTTATTAAGAAAACAAAACATATACAAAAAAAATAATGGATTTTCTAATTATAATTTAGGTAAAGATAGGTTTATTAAGAAGGTTTTGTCTAAAGCTAAGTTTAATGAGTATTGCTTGAATATTTGTACACATTATCTAGAGTGGGATGAATTTTACCTAGCTTGTCCAAACTACAATAAAACTAATTTTTCTGTAAATATTAACCAGCCAGGAAAGGAAGATAATAGATTAGCAGTAGTGCTCTATTTGGGAGTGAAAATGGTAGCATTTGGAGTTGTTAATTTTAGCATGATGATTGGGGCAGTAGAGGTCGTACAATCTATAGAAGAAATTCATGCAAAAAAAATGCATACAATTTTGAAATATTGGTTACAGCATCGAGGATAATAGGTAATTCAGAATTAAAGCTACATAGTTGGTTATATGACGTCGCCCTGTAGTTGGTTATATCTCTTTCTTTGTGATATATATTATTAGGTAGTAAGGATATATTTACTCTGGTTATAAGATATAGTTTTGTTAAAAATGGATAATATTTAAATTACATGGAGTTGTGATGTCAGTGGCAGAAGATGAAGTAAAACAAAATATATCAGTGACAATAAAGGCGCATGCTTTTAATAAGACAGATGAACTAGTTAGATTATTTGCCAATCATAGTCATACTAATATTTTTATTTTTGAGGCATGTACTTTTTCAAAAGTCAATCTTGTAGTGGCGATACGGTCTTGCCTTGATGCCAGAAATGAAGTGAATACCATAGAATTGGTTGATTGTGATTTTTCACAACGAGCTATAGATGAGCTTTATTCAAATTTACAAACATCTGAAAGTAATGAAAAATTAAAAGTGAATGTCATACAAGGTGATACTATTTATACTATTAATAATCAGTATGTTGTAAATGCATTCATGCCAACTTATAATATTTTGCAGAGAAAAGTACCACTGATTGAGGTTCCACTATACTCGCATAGCCAGGATGATTCTTATAAAGAAATAGACGGTGGTGATCCTGGTAATGGAAAAAAAACAAACAGAAGATGGTGCTGTTTTTAAGTGAAATACATTCAGATATCTCCGGTTATATGTAGAGAACTTGTATTATTTATTAGGAATATAATCAATGAATATGATTAACATTGAGATGCCTAATAAATCTTTTGTGTGCAGCTGAAAAATATTTAATTATTCCCAGATAGACTTTTATCTGCTGCCTCATTATTTACACACTTTAATATTCTTGATGGGTTTTTTGTCATTACTAAAATATTACCTAAAATAACTAATAGTAGACCAATAAAGTCTGCTGTAGACCATTTGTATCCTTCAAAAACAGAAGACACTATAAGTGCAACCACTGGAAATAATACTGTTGTATAAGATGCAAGTTCCGAACCGATATTTTTAATAAGCTGTAGATAGCACAAAAATGCTACAGTTGATCCTGCTATAGACAAATATAATAAAGATGCCCAGTACGTCATATTACTCGGCAATACAAAGTGGCTAGATTGATATATTGTATAAATAAACATAGCTAATGTTCCATAGAGCATTCCTATAGTCATAGAGGGGATGATTTCTAGACCTTTACTATTGTTGCGCTTACTGATGGTGCTACTTAGAGAAAAGATTAATGTACCCACACAAGATAATATTAATCCATTTACAACCTCATTTCCTAAGCTAACACCTCTTACTTCATGCCAAAAAAAGACACATAAACCACTAATTCCTGTTAATGCTCCTATAACAACATTGAGGCTAGGCTTTTCCCGAAAGAAAATAAAATTATAAAAAATACTAAGAAAACTTACCCCTGAGAATATTACTGAAATTACTCCCGAAACAACATAATTTGCTGCATTATAGACAAACAAGAAATGCAACGAGAACATTGATAATCCAAGTAAGCATAAAAACATGTGATTTGTGATGCTAAATCGTAATGAAAGCTTCTTGATTTTACATAAAATTAGCAGAAAGATAGCTGCCAAAGCACTTCTATATAAGATAGAAATCTCATCAGGAGCATGACCAATTTGTAGCTTTATGGCAAACCAAGTAGTTCCCCATATCATAACTGTAAAAATATATAAAATCACATTGTTCATACTTAGCCTTAATATTATTTTTTCAACTTGAAGAATTCAAGAAAGTCAGCAAAGGAAGATAATGCTCTAACCATCTAGCATAAGTCAACAGATTTATATGAATATTTGATGTATTTGTTAATTATATAAAATAGTTATGCAAATATAGAATAGGTTCATATTAGTCCAAACGTTTTTTGAATCTAAATGTTGAGATAGATAATACTAATATTGAAAAACCAATATTCCAAATGATGTCGTGATGTAATCCTGAAAAACTAGCATCTCTTAAAACTACCGATCTTATCATCCTCATGAAATGTGTTGCTGGGAAAAACTCAGCGATCCATTGAGCAATTTTTGGCATTCCTTCATAAGGAAACATAAATCCTGATAATAAAATGGATGGCAGCAAAACGAATATGGTCATTTGCATAGATTGTAATTGAGTTTTGGCAATCGATGAGATCAGTAATCCTAAAGTTAAACTAGTGAAAATAAATAACAAGCCAACTATGAAAATATTATGCAGACTACCTGAAATTGGGACATCGAAAATAAAATGTCCAAGTGTTAAAATTAATGTCATTTGTAAAAGACCTATGAATATATAAGGAATAATTTTACCTATCATTAATTCTAGTGAGGAAACTGGTGTCGAAATAATAAATTCTATATTGCCACGTTCTTTTTCTCTGACAATTGCTGCTGATGTAAACATTACCATCGTCATTGTTAGAATGATCCCTATTAGACCAGGAACAATATTAACTACTGAGCGCTTTTCTGGATTGTATAAATTAACCACTTCAAAATTTTTAGGTTTTCGATTTTGTTCTTTAGTAAACACATTAGCATCTATTACTGGCATATTAGAAATACTGCTAATTGCACTAGCTATGACTGTATCTGTTCCATCAACTATCCACTGAGCTAAGGGGCGATTTTCAATATCAAATTGTGATGAATTTTCAAGAGAAGAAAACACTCTTTTTTGAATCATACGGGTGGGTAGATCGCTAGGTATATATAATATTGCACGTATTTTCCCCTCGGATAAAGATTTTTCAGCTTGGTAAATAGAGTTGTAGCGTTTAGTAAATTTAACAACTTTAGTTGCCTCTATTGATTGAGATATGTAACGGCTTAAAGTCGTACTGCTAAAATCAACTATAGCAACAGGAATATTGCGGACGTTAGTGTTAATGGCAAAGCCAAAAAGCAATAGTTGAATGACAGGTATCATAATGATCATGCCAAATGTTAAATTGTCTCTGGAGAGTTGTTTGATTTCTTTGAAGGTTATGGCAAGTGTTCTATTAATAGAGTTAATCATTTTTAATGCCTGTGAAATTAACAAAAACATCCTCTAAGCTAGGCCTTACTTTAACAATATTTTTCATGCTTGTTTCTTGTTCGCCAACATACGATATAGGGTCATCTATAGACTTATCTACTAAAATTCTTAGCCTCACCCCTTGTTGTGCTATGGATTTAATGCCATCAACAGTTAAAAGTGAACGTTTCAATTCACGCAAATTATCACCATCTGCTTCTATTATATTTACCCCCATGTTATCCATCAACTCTCTTGGGGTTCCTTGTGCCATAAGTATGCCTGCATCTAATATTGCTAGTTCGTGACATCTTTCAGCTTCATCCATGTAATGAGTTGATACTAATATAGTGGTCCCTTGTTGGCACAGATCGAATAAGCTTTCCCAGAAATCTCTGCGATTTTCAGGGTCAACTGCAGATGTTGGCTCATCTAAAAATAGTAATTTAGGTTTATGTAATACTGAGCACGCTAGAGCTAATCTTTGTTTTTGGCCGCCACTTAAACCATGAACAACTTGGTTGGAAATAGTAGAAAGATTATAAATTGATAGCAATTCACTAACTCTTTTTTTTGCATCATATCCTCTTAAGCTGAATATTTTAGCTACAAATTGTAAATTTTCCAAAATGGTTAAATCAGTATAAAGAGAGAACTTTTGGGTCATGTAACCTATTTGTAATCGCAATTTTTCAGTATCTTCTGGTAATTTGTAGCCGAGCACTTCTACTTTACCTTGATTTGGTAATAATAATCCGGTAAGCATTCTAATAGTTGTAGATTTTCCACAACCATTTGGTCCTAAAAATCCATAAATACTTGCTGTGGGGATTTTAAGACTTAAATTGTCTACAGCTTTTTTTTTACCAAATATTTTGGTTATAGATTCAGCTATAATGGCATGCTCACTCATTATAGATTAACTTCCACGGGAACACCGCTGGGTAAATTACTTGATGCCGATGGTAATTTAATTTCAGCTAAGTAAACTAATCTTGATCTGTCTGTTTCTGATAGTCCATAGTATGGGGTGAAACTAGGTTGAGTGGCAATTTTATCTATGATCCCTACTTCAGTTTTTGCACCATCTATTGATACCGACACTTTATCTCCAGAGTGTAATTCTGTTCGATAAGTTTCAGGAATATAAATTCTAGCAAATGGAGGTCCATCAGATAAGAGTATAGCTGTTGGGGAGCCAACACTTACTCGTTCACCTATATTCCATGGAAGTGCTTCAACAACTCCATCTCTAGTGGCAATTATATTTAATTCGTTTGCTTTTTGGATGCTTATTTGTAGTGATGCATTCGTTGCAGAGACTTTTGCTTGTGCTTCTGCTAGATCTTCTTTTCTAGCACCATTAGTGAGTTTTAATAATTGCTCATATGCATCTTGGTGTTGTGCTTGTGCAGAATCAAATTTTGCTTGTGCTTTATCAAGCTCTGATTTAGGTTGGACTCCGTCTTGAACTAAAGCTAATTCTCTTTCTAGAGTTTTATTTTGATAGGCAAGCTCAGCTTTGGCAGAGGTTAAACGCGCTTTGGCTGCGGCAATATCCTCTTTGCGAGCACCATTCTTTAGTTTTGTAAATATTGCGGTTGCTTCATTTAGTTTGGCAGTGGCTTCTTGAACCTTTGCTTTAGCTATGGTGTCGTCTAATTGAACCAATAGATCGCCAGACTTAACAACATCGCCTTCTTTAACTAAGATATTAGTAATAAGTTGATTGTCAGTGGCAGTTAGTAGAATACGTTCTCTTTCAAGACTACCTAGAGCTATATTATCTTCATTGCTAGGCGTGCAAGAGCTCATTAGCAAACACATACTTGTTGCTAATAATTTTAATAAACTAATAGATGAGTTGTGCATAAGCTAGGCTCTAGAAATCAATTACCTTACCTATAATATTATGTTAAAAATTTAGGAAAATCGATTTTTACAACAAGGAGCCGAGTCTATTACCCTTAACCTCACTGAGTCCGAGGGGTAACTTTGTTTGTGGATAGATGATATTATATTGAAACTTGAAGGCCAATGCCAAAAGACATAGAGTTTTTAATTTTTATTTGTGTAGGTAAATCTGCGCGTTCGCTAGATTTTGGTTGTAATCTAGACAAATTTCTCCAGGTGCCAGTGCATCTTACTTTCACCGTATCATAGAGTTTGTATGTGGCACCTAGACGTATGCTAGGGATTAATTTCCTTTCTTTAAAAGTTCTTTTTGAAAGTTCAATATCTGCTTGCGCTGGAAGTCCAGGGAATTCATCATCAATTACTTCTAATTGAGCCGTGATTTTAGACCAAGATAAACCTAGGGCAGCAAAGGCTTCTAAATTTTGAATATAACCATCTAAAGGGAGATTATAACCAGCATAAAATGTTGACTGTTTTAGTTGGTATTGTGTATTAAGTACACTAAATTCTCCATTAAAGATCAGTATTGCACCAGGATAATAGTCTCCGGCTACTAAAGCGTTGGTTCGGTGATTTTTTGAAGATTGTTCGTAAGAAAACTCTCCAAACCAATTTTCACTAAATGTATGGCCAATAAAAAACTCCAAGCTTGTTGGATTTTCCTTAAATACCTTGCCGCCAAACTGTTCCTTCATTTCATAAGTATTTTTATTTAGGCTAGCCCCTGTGTATAAATCTAAATTAACAGCAGCATATGTTGATGGAGAGCCGGTAAAAAAAGTAATACTTAAAAAACTTACAAATATTTTCCTATTTAATTTCATATATTTATACTTTAAAATTATTATTCAATGGAGATGATTTTCAATGATATCACTGGTTTTGTCAACAAACATGCAGATTAGTTATCTGAATGAGTTGGGTGGCATGACAATAGGCTACTATATGAAGTAGACAGTATTTAAACAGCAACTAGTTTATCATTCAAAATTTTTAGCAATTAGAGTATAATTGCTTATATTCCACACAAAGAAGTTAGTGATCTGACGGTGGGGTTAAAATTATAATAATATCCAGTTGCGGTATCTAAATGTAAGCGGGAGACATAAATAATGCCAATGACAATTGCAGAACTCACTGCTACAAAAATAAGAGATTTATTATCAGATGATTGTCAAATTGTTGGTAGAGCAATTGAGATTAATAATTTAATTTCATGTTATAAGCAATTAGAAGCTGATCACAATGGATTAAACGCCCAAGGTAAGAGAAAACTATTAAGAATAGCTTTGGCAAAAGAACCTGATTTATGTGGACTTAAAATTGAGGTATTTAAAACATTTTTAGCTGATGTTTTAAATGATGATGATGATAATGCCGAACATTTGTTTATTAAAGAAATGGCGCAAATAGAAGATGCATCACCAGTTACTTTATCTGAATCAGTAAAATCACTTCATACAGACAGCGAGTTTTTACGAATAATGGCTGACCATAGTAATTGTGACGCACAAATTTTAAATGATATATCGCAACGTACAGCGGGTGCAGATGAATTAATACTTACAAAAGATAGTGCTTCTGAAGAGACTTTGAGTCGCATAGCAGAAAGAATTGAAAATCTTTTATGTTTACAAGGTATGCTGGGATTGTCAGAACGATTATCCGTACCTGTGTTTTGCGCAATGCTTGTGAATCCTATTTTAAGAGCAAATACAGTCGCACAAAAATCTTTTCTGAGAGATTTTATGTCAACTGAACGATCTGTAATGTTACAGAGTGAAGCTGTTAGTGCATTTCTAACGAATGATGCAATGCTTGAGATCATGATAAAGAGTGATTTTTTATGTCTAAAGTCTTTAGAGCAAATTATTAATAGTACAGAGAGTCTTCCACTATTAACAAGAATCGCATCTACATATAAAGGAAAATTAGTTAAAGTAGAGAGCTCTGTTGCTTTAGACCGTATAGTTTCTCGTCTTTATCCTGAGATGTTGGATGATGAATTTGTCAAAAATCCACATATCACTAAGCCGATACTTGTAAATATATTAACTAAAAGTGAAAATATAACAATAATGGGATTTCTTTCTCTAGAAAATATTAGAGATGATCTTGATCGTGATGTTTGTGAGGTATTCTTAAATCACAGGAAGGTACATCATGCCGAAAGCCTTAATGAAGATATCAGACTTATAGCTAAAACCACAAAAAATCCAATGATGTTGATGGCCTTGGTTGTAGAATATAAAGATAATTCAGATCTTATCCATGAAATAGTAATAAATCCAGAATATCTTAAAATTGAACTAGAATTGAGAGATGAAATTCTTGCCAATGAAAATATACATGCAGATACTTTATTGGTATTGGCTGAACAAGATGAGCGTCATGAAACACTTATTGGAGTTTGTCAGCACCCTAGTGTTACACCAAAAATATTAGACAGAGTTTGTCATAGAGCGCTGAGCTTTCCATTACCCTTGAATATGGTATTGTTAGAGTATATTGCGAATCATCCATTATCAGATGTACAAGTTTTAGCTAATATGTTTGTTAGTGATGAGTTTGCAAAGAAAGATTGCCATCAGTTGCACCTGACTTTATTAGAGCATAAGGCACGCTTTGTGCATGAATTCGATTGGGACTTAATTATCCAAAGCACTGAGTCCCCTGTTCTTCTTCACTTAATAGAAGAGGTAGTAAACATAGATGATACTGCTCTTTGTAATTTAATTGATAATGTACATTTATCAACAGAAACTTTATTGCGGATAGTAACTGAGCGATTAGCAAACAAAAACGGAATTATTAATGATTCTCAGCTACGGGAAATTGCCGGGCATGAGCATGCCAATGAGGATGTATTTTCCGAGATAGTTAGAGATAGTGAAAAAGTATGTTGCAATGCTAGATTAAAAGTAATTGAGAGAACAAACAATACTAAAACTATAGTAGCTGCATTACATAATCTTGGAAAGTTTAGTACCAGAGCTATAGCTACTCTTGGAGGTAAAGGATCAGATGTTGTAACTGTAGCAGTACTTGAGGCAATATTAGATAATTTAATTATAAGTAAAGAACAAACTCATTATGATGACATTGATTTTGTGATTTCTCATCCAAATGGTACCCCACTATTAGCAAGTATTGCCACAAGAGAAATACTAGGGACATGTAATATAAGACATATTCTAGAGCATGCCAAAGATGATGCAACACTTCAAGCGCTACTTACCAGAGAAGAAATTAAGTTAAATGCAGGTTACTTGAGTGAATTAGCACATAATATACATGCATCTGAACAAACTAAATATAAAGTACTAGCTTGTAAATGTGCATCTCAAAATCTTGTATCTTGGATATATGAAAATATTGCCTCTTTGTCTGAGGCAATTAAACCTAGTATGCTTGTAGCTATTTCACAACATATAAACACTAGTAATGCAGTGTTATCTAGCATTGTAAGTTCTACAGATCGTATAGATATTATACAATATAGCCTGACTAATCCTAATGCTAATAGTTGTGGTGATGTTTTTGATGCTGCTTTAGAAAAGAATATGGTGGAAATTGATAAGTTTCTCGCCAATCATTCAAAGACACCACTCCATTGCCTGCATGCAATCGTAGCACGAAGAAATTCAGTAGAATACTTTGAGCTTCTCTTGAATCATGAAAATTCTGATGATGAGGTTAGAGGAGTATGTCGTGTGGCATTAGAGAGACATAGGATGGATTATAGCAGTCAAGCAGTTAAGTCAGCATTATTAGTGTTGAAACCGTTAAGTTTGTCGGCATCTGATCAAAACACCTTGGCTACAGTTATTGATAATATTGGGCTAAGAGCGTTAACTCCGCAGGAAAGAGAGGTTATAGCATCTGCAAGTCCCGCAGTAATTCAGATTTTGCGTGAGGAAAAAAGGAAAAAATCTAGATACTAATATAATTAAATTGTGGTATGTCAAAGTTTCATGAGTAGGTTATGCTAACCTAAATATGGTTACAATTGTATATGGTTATAATGTATGTGTGCAATCGAGAAAAATGAAATAAATATTGAAAGCATCAATTTTGCAGCATTATTATTGGTTGATGGGAAAATAAAAAATGTCAATATACGCCTATTAGAACAGTTAAATTATCTTTCTACTGATAAAGCTGATATGGCAGAAACTAATTTTGGCTCTTTGACCAATAATACTATCGATATTGCAATATCGGATAAAATCACCCTATATACTAAATCAGGTGTGGAAACATTTTTTAATGTTTATCATCTTTTTAATAATGAAAATATTTATGTTTTATATGATAGTAAGGCCATTATACAGTCGGTAGATAATGTTATTGTAAACCCATCGGGTAAGGCTGGTACTAGAGGGAGCTTAATTAAAAAATTAAATTTATTGTGTAAAAATAAGAACAACAATTTCACGCTTATGGGACTAAATATTAGGTCATTTACCAATATAAATAATGTTTTAGGGTTCACTATTGGTGATCATATTCTCAAAGAGACCGCCGCTAGGATGAATAGGTTGGCACCTGAAAATAGTGAAATATTTAATTTATGCTCAGATGTATTTGTTATCTTGATTAAAAAAGAAATGACAAAAATAGAACTTAAGAGGGAAGTGAAGAAAATAGTACATGGGTGTGAAGAAGAATTTTTCATTAACAATAGATCTATTAATTGTAAATTTCATATTGGGGTTTTAACTTTTCCTGGTTCAGGTGTCAATTGTGATGAATTAATTAAGCATTTAAACTTTTCACTACGGAAATCAAAATCATCAGGATTAATACAATATTTTTACCATGAAGACTATAAAGATTATGATTTATATCTAGATGTTGTTAGTGATTTAGAAAGTGCTATTGATAATGAACAGTTAACTATCGTCTATCAACCTATAGTATCTTATGAAAATGGTGAGTCTAAAATTATTAGTGCTGAATCATTAATACGATGGTTTCATGATAAATATAAGTTTATACCACCAGACTATTTTATCAGAATTGCTGAAGATATTGGTTTGATTGATAAAATAAATTTATTTGTATTTAAAAAAGTCATGGCAGACTTAGATGCTATGACTATTCCTGCAGAATGTACAACTTTTAAAATGTCGATTAATCTCTCACTAAGAGTACAAAATATACCATCACATTTATCTGAAATCAGCAAATTAGTACGATCATATATTCCTAAAGATGAGAGGGTTAATTTACAAATAGAATTTACTGAAACAGCAATTTTTAAAGATGAAAGTAGTAAGCAAATTCTTAGGATGTTTATGCGTGAATGTAAAGCAAAAGGTATATATTTTGCTATGGATGATTTTGGAGTAGAGCATTCATCAATTAATCGATTATTAGAATTTCATTTTGATGTAATTAAAATTGATAAGCAATTCATACAGCGCATCGGTGGTTTCGATGATGTAAATACTATTTTTGTAATTGAATCAATTATTAATCTAGTTAAAAATTTAGGTTGTAAAGTAGTAGCTGAAGGTGTTGAAACTATGGAGCAGGCGGAGATTTTGAATAGTTTTCAATGTGATTTATACCAGGGCTACCTATTTTATAAGCCTTTATCTTTTGATGACTTTATTGATGTTTTAGCGAACGATTAAATTGCGATTGACATTTGTATAGGGTCATAAAATTGATTTTAAGATTGGTGTGAGATTGATTATATTCCTCAAAATAAACACTTCTTAATGGCTATGACGCTATACGTTCAGTATTATATTTATATGTATTCTTTGCTAATAATATCGATATATTTAGGATGTATTAATAATGACTAGAGACACATAGGATGTGAATGAAGGTAAGGAAATGTTAGGCTATAGCTTAGGTTTTTTCTTCTTTTCTTCCTCAGATGGAGGAGGGGTTGGAGGTTTATTCGCAGCTGGAGGAGGCTTGGCAGCTTTTTGCGCAGGTTCAATGGGCTTCATCTTATCAGGATCAACCCCTAAAAATAAATCGCTTGTTAAATGTTTATCCATGCGTTGGGTTATTTGTTTATATGTTGGTTGCTCTATTCCTTCACTTTTAAGCTCTTTCTCAAGATGTTTGCGGAACTCCTCTTGAACCATGGGCGATAGCACTGGATCCAGCTTATTTGTTCTTATTGCCCCAATGGTTTTCATTAATGTGTCCATATCACTGACTTCTTCAATGATGATGGTTCTGTTTTTAGATTTTTCGACTATTTTCTTTTGAAATTCAATAGCTGTAAGCAAAGATTTATCTGTAGGGTTTTGGATGATTGTTTCTACAGAGCCGTTTGAGTAATTCAATTCAATAGCATATGCATGGTTTGCTTCATGATCGTAACCAGCGATCGTTACTGTATTATCTTCTTGCTTAATATCCATTGCTTTATAAAAGGCACTGCCTTCTGAGGCAAAAGTATCTAAATACCCTTGTTCATGAGTTTTAGCATCAGGGTTCTCCATAGCTTGTAGTGATTTTAACTCTTCTATCCACTGGCCAGAGATATCTGTCCAATCTTTTTCTGCTAATCTTCCCTGAGAAGTTGAAAATTTAGAATATTGTTCATTGAATTTACGATTACTTGCATGTTGTCGTGCTAGATATAAAGCAAAATTTTTGTATTGTTCCTGTTGCAATCTAAATGGTCCATCCTCATCAAAACCTTCACTACCATCCCCCATGTCTGCTTCGAGCATTCCCGGCTTCTTACCTCCAAAGCTAGCTTCTAATGCAGATCCTGGCCTGCCATGAGTAAGATCAACAGTAACACCTGGGGCACTTGACTTTTTACCAATATTTACTGAAACTCCAGGGCTGTTAGTACCGCTATCAGGACCACGTTTCTTTCGTATTCCTACGGGGCTGGGGCTATCTGCAGAGGGACTGTCAACATCAAAGCTTATGGATGTTGAGGGAGGAGTTTCATCAGACATAATAAATATCTACCATAATATACAAGTTATTAGTTAGACAGTCGTTGTGCTTTTAGGTTCATTATTTATGTGTGTACGTACTGCTTTATTAATTTCTGAATGAAGGATTCAAGATGATTATGTGAGGTATAATGTTAAAGTATCCATTTCCTATATCTAGGGCATGAAGTACTTTTATTAAGATATATTAATCCCTTAACTGAGCGAACAATGATTCTAAATATTGTGAATAAATAAATTGAAATAGATAAAATCATTGGTGCCCATAGCCAAGATGTACTTGCATCGACAAGATAACTAGCAAAAACAAAAATAAAGTAATAAGCTAGACCAAAAAATCCGCAAGTAATAGCTAAATATATGGAAAAGCACCAGAAAGTTCTTATTTGAAAATCATAATGACTTTGTAACCATTCAGGTGTATCTTCATCTTTTGCATAATAGGCAATAATTATACCAATTATTGCAGGAATTACACCGCAAAATAATGAAAGGATATATAATAAATAAGTTGATATAGCCAAGACAGTGGAAGTATTTTTTTTATTCTCAGTCATTGCGTAATCTCCAATCCTCATTCTGTGAAAATAAATCAGATATTTATTTTGCTATTTGGTGCATAGATACCATCTGATTTTCATGTGTACATTAGATGGTAGTCTTGAATTGATTAGTAATAATAAGTATTAAATTTATATTGTGGATTTATATACTGTTTGTCCAATATCCGTTCGGTAAAAAGATGAAGGCCAATGAATTTTATTGGCTATTTCATAAGCTTTATCGCTAGCCTTTTGCAGCGTTTCAGCCGTATTGGTAATATTTAAAACTCTACCACCGTTTGTAATAATTTCATGATTTTCATTGTATTTAGTACCAGAATGGAAAATAATGCTATTATCATCATCATTGAATTTGTCTAAGCCAGTGATAACTTCACCTTTTGGATATTCAAAAGGATAATTGTTAGAGGCCATAACAATGTTAACACTCGGCTGACTTGACCAGTCTAGTGAAATATTACTAAATTCATTTTTCATCACTTGATTAATTACTACAAATAAATCTGAATTAAGTCGATGTAAGATAACTTGAGTTTCTGGATCACCCATTCGTGCATTATACTCTAATACCATCACTTTATTATTATGGATCATTAATCCTGCATATAAAAATCCTTGATAATCGATCCCAAGTTTTTTCATGGCATATAAAGTTGGTGTAATAATTTTTGTTTCAATATAATCTTGCATCTTGTCATCGATATATGGTGATGGTGAGAATGCGCCCATACCTCCGGTATTTGGACCTTGATTATCGTTATCTCTAGCCTTGTGATCTTGACTTGATACTAATGGAACAAACGAAGTACCATTAACCATAACCATATAACTTGCCTCTACTCCTTCGAGAAACTGCTCAATTATAATTTTATTACTAGAGGCACCAAAAGCATGTTGGTTTAGCATGGTGTCAATAGCAGTAATAGCTTGTTTAAGATCCTCAGCAATTACGACACCTTTGCCTGCAGCTAATCCATCAGCTTTAATAACTTGAGGAAATAAGCATTGATGGAGATATGATTTAGCTTTATCGAAATTAGTGAATTCTTGATATTGAGCTGTTGGGATATTATTATCTTGCAATAGTTTCTTACACCATGACTTTGAGCTTTCAATTTGTGCACCTTTGGCACATGGGCCAAAGCATGAAATATTATGTTCTTTAAATTTATCAACAATACCTAATGCAAGAGGTAGCTCTGGTCCAACAATACATAAATCAATATTATGTAGCTTGGCAAAGTTGATTAAATTTTCAATGTTTGTAGTACTAATCTCTATATTTGTAGTTTTAGCAAGCTGAGATGTTCCCGCATTTCCTGGGCATACAAAAATTTCATTTACATGGCTAGATTGAGATATTTTCCAGGCAAAAGCATGTTCTCTGCCTCCAGACCCAATAATTAAAACTTTAGCCATTTAATGCATCCATCCGTTGTTGTAACCAATTTTTTAGCAAAGTAGAGTTATGTTCACTAAATATTAATCCAAGCTTAGTACGTCGCCATAAGATATCATCAATGGTACAAGCCCATTCATTTTCAATTAGATAGTTTACTTCACGTTCATATAAGCCATGACCAAAATTACGCCCCATGTCAGACTCTTGATTGACATCACTTAAAAATAATTTAGAAATTGTACCGTAATTATCAAACCATCGGGTAACTAATTCTTTTCCAGCCCATCGATATGAATTTAGTAAATCGGATAAATAATTTTCAGAGCAAAAGCCAGGAAATGTACATTGGTTAGGGCTTGCTGGGGTTTTATCAATTTTCTGCTTAATAATCTTTAAGACTTGTAAAGATAAACTTTCAAAAGTAGTTATTTTACCACCATATACACTAATAAGTTGAGCACCATTATTAGCAATAGTTTCAATTTTATGTTCTCTAGATGTTTGAGTTAAGTTTTCATTATTTGAAATCAGAGTCCTAACACCAGAATACTCCCAAACAATATCACTAGTGGTTAGCATAGTTTTGAAATTATCATTTATAGCTTCCAAAAGATATTGATGTTCAGTTGATGAAACTAAATGTGAATTATCTAAAGTATCAATTTTTATCTCAGTAGTACCGATAAGAAGATATTTTTCAAGGTAAGGGATAAGAAATATAATTCTATTGTTGGCTACAGGAATAAGAAATGCTTTGTTGTGCGTATAAAATTTTTTTATTACTAAATGGCTGCCTTTGACCCAGCTGATATCATATTTGGATTTTGATTTGCTAATAAGCTCATGTGTTTGTTTAGCTCTTACGCCAGTTACATTTATTATGGTTTTTGTATTAACATTATGCATAACGCCGTTATGTTTGAATTTAACATTCCAAGTTGAATCTTGGTTAGGAGTATAATTAATTGGGGTTGCATTAGTTAGAATAGTTGCGCCATGATTTCTAGCATCAATGGCAGTTAAAATAACTAATCTGGCATCATCCTCCTTCGCATCATAATAAGAAACAGATTTTCCAGAATTTTCTTTTAATTCAGTAAATTTATTTAAATTAATGAGTGTTGATTTTGGTAATATAGATTTTTTACTAAATAAATCATAAATGAACGTACCGATTCTTGTAAGCCAAAGTGGTCTGGAAAAATTATTTCTAACAATAACAAACTCTTGAGGTTTAATGAAATAATTGGCTTTGCGCATTAAAGAATTTCTAGCATTTATAGACTCAAATACTAAATTAAATTGATAATGCTCAAGATATCTTAACCCTCCATGTATTAGTTTGGAGCTTGATGATGAAGTTTGAGAAGCTAGATCTGATGTTTCTAATAATAATGTATCGAATCCAGAACGAGAGCTTTGTGCTGCTATTCCTATGCCATTAATGCCACCACCTAAAATCAAAACATCATAAGTTGATACAATTTCTTCCACAGTTTTAACCCTTCTATAATAGAGATGTTGGAGGCAATAGTTTTCAATATCATGAATCACCTCTAATTACAATTAAACAGATTTTGTAGAGTTCTATTAATTTCATTATATAGTTAGTGACGAAATTGCCTTGTTCCTGTATGGATTAATACCAAATTATATTGGTTAGCAGTTTCAATAACATCTTTATCTTTTATTGAGCCTCCAGGTTGAATAATGGCGGTAATACCGGCATTAGCTGCAGTGGTAATATTATCTGCAAAAGGGAAAAATCCATCCGATGCCATTACTGCTCCGGTAGTAGAAAATCCACCTTGTTGTGCTTTTAAGATGCCTATTTCGCTACTGGCAATTCTGCTTGTCTGTCCATTACCAATACCAATAGTGCAGTTATTTTTCACATAGACTATGGCATTTGACTTAACATATTTAGAAACTTTCCATGCAAATATAAGGTTAGATATCTCTGATTTAGATGGCTGTTTATTTGAGACAACTGTGAGTTGAGCATCAGACAATTTTGGTTGTGAGCTTTGCTCTAGAATACCGAACAAACAACTACGTGTAGATGTGTGTTGTTTGAAATTTTGTATTTGAGTTAAATTATAATCAATGATCCTAGCATTCTTTTTGGTTCGGAAGCATTCAAGAGCCGCATTAGTGAATGTAGGAGCTAGCACCATCTCAAAAAATTGATTTTCTATAATAGTGGTTGCAGTATCTGCATCTACTGAACAATTAAAAGCAATTACACCACCAAATGCTGAAGTTGGATCTGTAGAAAATGCATTTTGATAAGCCGTTTGTGTGGATGTTCCGATAGCGACTCCACAAGGTGCAGCATGCTTGACAATTATACAGGCAGGCTCACTAAACTCACTAATACAGGAGAGGGCACAATCAGCATCAAGATAATTATTATAAGATAGTGGTTTACCATTATATTGAGATATGGATATATCATTGTTTTTTATAAGTGTTGCATTTTGATTTGGATTTTCGCCATATCGTAGCGAAGATATATTATCAGTTAGGTAATTGTAAATACATTGGTCATATTTTGCAGTTAATTGAAACGCAGTTGTAGCCAATTTTTTTCTGGTTGTTAGCGGAATATCTTCCCCCGCATCTAAGTACTGTATAACATTGTGATAGTCACAATCTTGAGTAAGAACAGTTACACGAGCATGATTTTTTGCTGCAGCACGAATTAGAGATGGTCCTCCAATATCGATATTTTCAATGGCATCATCGTAGCTTGTATTTACATCTTGTATGACATCTTGGAATGGGTAGCAATTAACTACAACAATATCGATACTAGCAATATCATGTTTTGTTATTTCTTGAATATGGGCCAAGTTATCTTTATGTAAAATACCAGCAAATATTTTATGGTTTAGGGTCTTAACCCTACCATCTAACATTTCAGTTACACCACTATAGTCTTGAACTTGAATGACTTCGATTTCATGTTCAGTACAGAATTTTGCAGTGCCACCAGTAGAAAATATAGTATAGCCGCTTGTTTTTAGACTTTTTAATAAAGGTAATAATCCAGTTTTGTTTGAAACACTAACTAAAGCTGCCTTGCTCAATTTCCTTCTCCTCAGTAATATTATACTTTGCAATTAGTTTTCTTAGAGTATTACGGCTTAAGCCTAACCATTTGGCGGCTTGGCTTTGATTACCGTTTGCAAAATTCATTATACTTTTAATTAAGGGTTTTTCTACTTCGCGAAGGACTAGTTCATAAATGTTATTTACTTCAGTTCCCTCTAAGTGTTGGAAGTATTCAGACATTGATTGAGTTATAGACTCTGCAATTGGGGTTTTATTTTCTATCGTTACTGACATCGTTTGCTTCTCTTTCCTTGAAGTTGACTTCATCAAAAAATAAATTGATGGCATATATTTGTTCTAAGCATGTTTCTATTCTATTAAATTCATGCCTGAACTTTGCTCCAGAATGTTGACCTTTGGTATACCAAGATACATGTTTTCTTGCCATACGGACACCAGAGTATTCACCGTAAAAATCATAAAGGTTATCTAAGTGGCCAAGTAGAATGTGTTTTACTTCTTCTGCAGATGGCTCGGCTAAAATTTCTTTAGTTTTATCATAGTGATTTAGTTGTTTAAATATCCATGGCTTGCCTTGTGCCGCTCTACCAATCATAACGCTATCAGCACCTGTTTTCTCTAAGACCAACGCCGCCTTTTCAGCTGAATCGATATCTCCATTAGCTATAACGGGGATGTTAATAGCATTTTTAACTGCACGAATAGTTTCATATTCAGCTTCACCCTTGAAAAAACATGAGCGCGTTCGTCCATGAATAGCTAGAGCTTGTATACCAGCAGACTCTGCAATTTTAGCAATGGAAATAGCATTTCTATTATCTTTATCCCAGCCTGTGCGAATTTTCAAGGTTACTGGTATGGCAACAGCATTAACCACAGACTCAAGAATATCTGCTACTTTTTTCTCATCACGTAGCAGAGCAGAGCCAGAAGCCATATTGCAAACTTTTTTAGCTGGGCAACCCATGTTTATATCAATTATTTGAGCTCCAAGATCTTCATTTATTTTGGCAGCCTCTCCCATAAGCTCTGGATCAGCGCCAACAATCTGAACACTAATAGGTGCATTTTCACCATCATGATTGGCTCTTCTTAGAGTTTTAGCGCTACCTCTTAATAAAGAAATTGAACCCACCATTTCTGATACAGCAAGACCTGCACCTTGTTCACGGCAAAGCTGACGAAATGGCCTATCAGTAACCCCAGCCATTGGGGCTAAAATATATTTGTTGGCTAACTTGTACGGGCCGATTTGCATCATTATCTCCAGTTGGTTGCGGTATTGTACACTGGTGCTCAACAAATGAACACCTGTAACCTTGATTAGCAGTATCAAGATTACAATTTATTTTGTTGTAAGATAAAGCAGTGCTTTTTATATCGATATTTTTTTAGGTATACTTCGTGTTAATGCTTTTTGTTCTAATTTTCGTAGCTTATCATCATATTTATCTAGTTTTTTATGGCATCTTTTCTCAAAATCGTGCATTACGGAGAATAAAATATGGCTTGTTTGCATTACTCTTTCCATGGAGTACGATTTTTGTAGAGTAGGATAATGAGGCCATATTTTTATTGTGGTATTGAGCTTAACTTCTATGACTTTAGATAGTATCTTTATAGCCTCAGCTCTTTCCGTAATACATTTTATAGGAATTTCGGTGCATGATTTCATAGATTTAGATAATTGTTTTTCATTACTAGCATAACGTTGAGAGCTATACTTAGAGCCTTGAGCAGTTAACCATTGATTTAAAGAAGGTATCTTTTGATGGGTAAAGATAATACCTGTATCGTGCATATCTATTGAACCATTTTTTATCCTGCAATCATATAATGTACTAAGCTTATTTATTATTTCTGTGCCTTCATAAGTTTTCCAAAAATCACCTCCTAAACGAGCTGAGCGGATCATGCATCTGTCACTAAAAAATCTACCACCTACTTCATTGCGATCCTCTGCATTTCTATAGCATCTCTCCAATGTTTTTTTTATCGAATAGTTTAGATGTCTTTCTGCAAAGGCACAGGTAGGTTTGTTTAAGAAGCCATGTGATTTTTTACTAACAAAATCATCAGAGACCACGCCATCAACTAGAGTATAACCGGCCCCTTTTATCTGTTGGTAAGTGCCAAGAGCTGCTGTACCATCAGTCACATCTATAAATGGTAAAAATACTTCACCAACACATGAAGACGTGCCACTAGAGTAATAAAAGGGCATACCATTTAGAACTAAAATTTTTCTTGAGATATTATATTTATCTATATATGTTGCTGTTTGAACGGTCATATTTGTACCTATTAATTGAGTAATACAGTAAATATATACTGATGTTATTATGTGCCTATAAAGTACTTTACTGGGTGCGTTAATTATGAATATAGCTTTTGATGATAAATAATCTAATTGATCTGCCATCAAGGCTACAATGCATGCCCTATCTAACTAAAGCTAACATGTATTTTTATTATGAATGATGATGAATTGTACACTAATGTTCAATAAATGAACACTGACAATATGAGTTTATTGAAATAGTTGTAATATCTAGGCAGTAATTTTAACGACTATTTAGGTATGAAATAATCTACTAAACTTGCAACTACACTTTCATTTGTTATTCAATAGTTGTTAGGAATTTGATATTACCAATCCAAATGAAAAGGCTTTGCAGCGTACTTTAACAAACGATGGTTAATTGAAGAATGTTGTTGGCAAGTGCCTCATGTTATTAATAGTACATCTAGCAGGAAGAAGATAATAATGCTTAAAGGTTATAAGGACATCTTAAATATATTCATATTTTTGGGGGTTATCTTTTTTTCTCACACAACAAAAGCCGTTGAGTTTGACAATTTGGTTTCAAAACTTAATATTGTTAATGTATCTGATACGATACAATTACAAGAAGAACTTAAACATGAAGATAAAATAGGTATATATGTAGGTTCTTTTGACCCCGTACATAATGGGCACATTGAAGCAATGGAGCAAGCATTGCAAGAAAAAAATTTACATTTTATTATTGTTTTAAGTAATACCCCGAGTAGAAGCAAACCAAGTAGAACGGATTACTCCATCAGACTGCACATGCTAAATTTAGCATTTATAGGTAATAAAAGAATATTAGTAGCAAACAATGAAACTGATGAGGCAATTAAAATACTCAAGCAACATCATAAATTAGTGGGAAT
Organism: Francisellaceae bacterium; assembly: GCA_018703155.1. GTDB lineage: Bacteria > Pseudomonadota > Gammaproteobacteria > UBA6186 > Azoamicaceae > JABJGS01. The sequence goes on from JABJGS010000011.1 coordinate 49,426, forward strand.
TATTGGTTCAGATCAAGTTATTAGACACTTGAAAATTAACAAACCACCAAAACAATATGTGGATGAATGGTTCATCGTTACTCGTGATGCAGATCGAGAACATCTTCCTATGAGCCTAACAACTTTTTTTGGTAAACCTTGCAGTTATGCAAATAAAACATACTTACAGCAGCAACACTTAAGTTCCTCAGATATTCGTGATTTGCTCAGCAAACAAGAACCTTTTAAAAAAGGAAATCTATCTTTGCCTGTGCCAAAATCTGTTGAAGATTTCATATACAATGATTATTTGTATTCGAAATCAAAACATAATGTTTACAACACCTTGTATGATTTAACTAAAAAAATAGCTTATTATTAGATGAGGACAGCCTGGTATTCGTTAGTATGGCAAATAGATCTGGAATATCAGATAATATGATTTATGCAATAAAAAATAAATCGAAAGATTACAAATTTTTTGCCAAAATATTTGTGTCAGTTAAAAAAAATAAAGAATATGTTGAGGAGTTATCTGCTAACAAAATATTGAGCTTGGTTAGCAAAACTAGCAAATATTTGCTTGTTCCCAAAATATATCTTAAATATCAGGATGAAAGTTTCAATATTATTGTTCAGTCGACAGCACGAGGAGAAGAGCTTGGAAAAGTTATTATAGATGCATATTCCGACAGAAATGATGAAATGAAAAACAAGAAATTGTTGAATTCACTCTATGTTCTAGGAGTGTCTGTTTCTGAACTTCATAATTATAATGTAGTTCATACTGACCCACGGGAATCTTTAATTAAATATAGATTGTTTGAAAAAATAAACACCAAAATTGACGATTTAAAACTATACCCTAATATAATACAATTTCTCAACCTTAGTAAATTACAGTTATACTTTGAAAACCACTTGAGTTGGTATTCAAGTTTAAATCAGAAATTAAGTTATGTTCATGGAGATTTAAGTTTCAGTAATATATTTTTTGATCAAGAAAGCAATAAGATAACTATGATTGATGCTGGGGGACTCACATCCCATACTAAGGAACAACGTCCAATTGGTCTCCCCATCTATGAGATACATCAATTCAAGTCAAGCTTAAGACAGCTTCAAGGATTGAATGATTTAGATGATAGTTTTGTTGATAGTTTATATAAACAATTTGAATTAGGATACAATAAAAACATAAGTGCTTCTAGTTCTTATTCAAAAAATGAAAAATTTTCAATTGCTATTGGCTTTTAGTGTCATTAGGTAGTCAGTTGAAAACATTGAATGAAAGTCATAGTGTAGTCAGCAAGCAGGCAATAATACTTAGTATAGAAGAGATACAAAACAGTATTTCTATAATAATTTACAGTACTACTTAGGGGATAGGATTGGGCTTTAGCTTTAGCATGAGACTTAAAGGGTATTTCAAGATAACAAACCTATTAAATACTAAGAGAATATTTTTTATAGTTAGTAAGAGTGTGGGAAGATAATAGGTAACTCAAAATGTTTATGAACAAATAGAGAACATGTGTGTAAGCATCTTATTATATTTTTCTATGAAGTTTTATCTCTATAAGGCAATTAGGTTATTCTTTGCTGCTGCTGGCGTGTTCGTTCTGTAGCTGGAAGGCTCTCTTCATCCATATCAAGAATTGCAAATGGATTTGTTGTAAAGGAACAACGTGAGTGTTGAGGTGATGAGGCATAACTAGTTTTCTTTTGACACCTTGCTAAGCTGTCTCTTGTCATTTCATATAAAGATAAGCTGGTGCCTCCACCACTAACCTTAGAGATTACTGTTTCACCAGTACTGTTAGCGGTTGTAAAAGATTTTGTTTTTGTTGTAAAAGGTATGAGCTCTCGATATAAAGGCTCATTACGCTTTAAAGCTAACAGAAGAGCAGTATTATTACTGGCATCAGTGTCAAATAGGTTGGCCCCCTGTTCAACAAGAATTTTTGCTAACTCGCCGCGTTGATGAATTTCCAAGTCATTTCCAGAAATTAGCCTTAATAGTGGTGATAAATTATAATAATCAGGTGATTTATAGTTTATAGGAGTAGCACAATAGTCTAAATATGTAACGGCTATACACGCGAGGTGAAAACAATTTTTTTCTATAAGGAAGTGAATAGCATTATCTCTAACCTCTCCACCCTCTAAAATAGAGCAAACCACATGTAAAATTTCCACCATGTTTTCAATTGTGTCATCTAGCATATCACTAATGTCTTCTGCCATATCGTCTATGTCGCTGATGTCCTCCATGTTTTTCACAAGAATTCCATATAATTCAGTTAAGAAATTATTACTAGCAAATAGTTTGCTAGCGAGAAATTCAGCAGCAATCTCTGGCAGTTGTCTTTGAGATAGAAATCTATCAAAAGCCTCTTTTATTCTAGGGTCTTCAATATCATTATAAATAGATGTATTCCAGAATGAAAATAGTTCATCATGATTTTCATTAAATGGATCTAGTGCTTCAGCAATAGGTTTGAAATTTATATTAGTATAGATGGAGTGGGTTATAGCATAATTACCGGCTAATGTTTTAAAAAAACTACTTTGTAAAGAGCGACGTTCGTCATCAAGCGCTGTGGTAATAGCTATAGCAGTTAGGCTATGATCAGCTATTTCTGTAAGTCTAGCACTGCAATTATTTGCAACAGTAGTAGCTGTGCTATTACTATCACCAAATGTAATTATAAAATTCATCAGCTCAAGTAGTGGTTGTTTTGGAAGTGGTGGCTGAGCTAGTTCCAAATGTAATCTATTGATAACAAGATGAATCTCATCAACAAGAAAGGCATAACAATTAAGATGAAACTGCATGTTTGAGCTTATTTGTGTTTCTGGTAAAGAGGATAGAGCCAGGCCCCATATTTCGAAATCTTGAACATACTCTACAATATTTTCTAGGGTGTTTGATAAATCACCTAACACGGTTGCTTTTATTTGAAGGAGCATTGCAGTGCATACTTCATTTCTTTTGTTAATGAACGCTAACCGGTGCTGACTATTGGAGTGTGGTAAAACACTAAGAGTATCGAAACTATCAGCAATAAGTTGTAATAAATCGATTAATGTTGGTGGCGATATCCCTATGGGTTTTTGTATTGATGTGACTTTAGTATGTATTTCTTCTTGGGTGAAAGCCACAGTTCGTTGGTTTGCAGAGATAGTATCAATATTTACCATTTCATTTTTTATCTGGGTATATATTAGGGTGTGTGTTTTGGCAACATCTAAAGAAAAATCAGTACTGCTAGCGAGTAGGCCATGATCTTCTAAATCTCTTTCTTGCAATAATTTGATAATATCAGTTAAAGCGATAGTAAAATGATGATCACAATTTGCCTCAGCTATGAATGCTATGATGTCACTGAGAACAGTATTCCTAAATTCATTAAATTCCAAAAATGACTCTATATCAGTAATGGTTGCTGTAGCAAGCTTTGTTAGCTCTATACTACAATGGTTAAGTGTGGCTATGTTGTTTTCAGTTTTGCTTCCTACTAGGGGCTTGATCTTAGTTATAAGGGCATGAGTATAATCAAGATAGCTTTGCATTAAAGCATAGCGTTCCATATTTACAGTAGTCAAGATTGCACCATCGGTACTATCTTCTGGCATAGTAGTAGTTAAATTTAAAACTTCACTTCTGTTTTGATACCAACAAGGTAAGTGCGAGTAAGTAGTATCATCTTCATTGTATATTCTCTGTGCTAACTTAATGGCATTGCTTAGACAATATGCATTTACTTGCCCAACATTTGTTAAATAATTTATTATTTCTAGAGCCATTGTATGGTTAGGATTAGTTTCAGGGGAATTCATTGCAGGTGTTGCAATTCTTAGAGCCTTAATCTTGGAATTAAAGTTAATAAGCTCCTCTGCTGGTAGGCTTGGTGCATTTAAAAATAGTTCAGTTAGTTGTTCTTGGTATTTTAGTATTTCAGGTATTATTTTTTCTTCTAATTCACGATAACGAATGGTTGTGAATTTATTTACAATTTCAGAAAATAGACTTGAAACTATATTAGTATTAATCCCTAATCTATCGTTATGTTCTAACGATAATCTAAGTAATTTAACGCGAATACTAGAAGCAGCTACCAGATTAGGGTGTGTGTGAGTTATGGAACTATCATGCATTGTATCAGAAATTATTATAGTTAGAGAATGCAATAATTCATGTATGGAACGATAGTTATCTTCAGAAAGAACTATGAGATCTTTTAAAAATACTAGCATACGTTATGCCCAACTATATTTATTGATTATAGTTAAAAATTAACGTTTTTTTTTATGAAAGTAAATAGACAATCTCTTTAGAATAATTGGGAGAACTATTTATTGCCAGTTACAAGACACCAGTCATCATGAGATTTTACATTTAAATCTTTAAGAATAGGAGAATAGTAATTTATAAGGCGTTCTTGTTGATTTATTAATATGCCTGACATGGCTAGCTTGCCAGAATTTTTTAATAATTGTATAAATGTTTTAGAAAGATTCATTAGTGGCTCAGCAAGAATATTGGCAATCAAAATATCAGCATTTATATTTAACGAATTTATTTCTTCTACTCCTGATAGAGTATGTAATTGTTCTTTAGGAATATTATTCATGCTGGCATTTTCTTGAGTTGCAATTAGTGCTTGATTATCATGATCTATAGCAAATACTTTTTTGGCACCAAGAATACAAGCAGCAATAGCTAATATGCCAGAGCCACAACCAAAATCTATTATAGTCATATTTTTTAGTGGCTGATGTGCTAGCCACTCTAAACATAATTTAGTTGTTGGATGTGAGCCAGTTCCAAAAGCTAATCCAGGATCTAACGTCATAATTGTTTTATTGTCAGTAGGTTTGTCATGCCAGCTAGGATAAACCCAAAGCCTACCAAATTGTTGGGGTTTAAATTCTTGGCGAAAATTTTCTTGCCAGTCTTGTTCATGTACAGTATTGGTAGTAATGATGCTATTTAATGGTAGAGATAGAGTTTTAATGATTTGTGATTTTATTGTATCAATATTGATGTCTATATTTTTATCAAAGAGAGTTACCACTTTAATACTAGACCACTTTGGGGTCTGACCGAGTGCAAGTTCACAGTCAACATCAGGGGTGGTTTTATACGCTGCCTCTGATGTTGTTGAGAGTGCACCTATTTCAGCAAGAGTATCTGATAGATCATCAAATTCAATATTATTTGCATCAATAGTAAAGGTAAGTTCCCACCAAGATAGATCCATATTTTTAACTACTTAATTTTTTTTCAAGATAATGTATAGAAGTACCACCCTTTTGGAAATTAGGATCACGTACTAAATCATGATGAAGAGCAATATTGGTTTTTATGCCATCAACTACTATTTCATCCAAAGCATTTTTAAGTCGGCATAAAGCTTCTTCTCTAGAGTTGCCATGAGCAATTAATTTACCCAGTAGAGAATCATAATTGGGAGGTACACGATAGCTGGTATAAATATGTGAATCGACTCTTATTCCTGGTCCTCCTGGAGTATGAAAAAATTCAATTTTCCCTGGGGATGGCATGAAAGTTTTAGGATCCTCAGCATTTATGCGGCATTCAATACTATGTCCTGATATTTTTATATCTTCTTGTTTTACAGTGAGTTTTTCACCGGACGCCACAAGGATTTGTTCTTTGATAAGATCTATTCCTGTTACCATTTCGGTAACCGGATGTTCAACCTGGATTCTTGTGTTCATTTCAATGAAATAGAATTCACCGTCTTCGTATAAAAATTCAAAAGTTCCTACGCCACGATAATTTAACTCTAAGCATGCATTAACGCAACAAGTACCTATTTTCTCGCGTTGTTCTGGAGTAATGCCTGGTGCTGGAGTTTCTTCAATTACTTTTTGATGTTTGCGTTGCATTGAACAGTCTCGTTCACCAAGATGTACAGTATTACCTTGGCCATCAGATAAAACTTGGACCTCTATATGCCTAGGATTTTCTAAATATTTTTCCATATAGACTGTATCATTACCAAAAGCTGCGCCAGCTTCTGTTTTAGTTAATGATATAGCGGCAATTAAGGCTTCCTCACTATGAACTACACGCATGCCGCGGCCACCACCACCACCAGAAGCTTTAATAATAACTGGATAACCAATTGAAGAAGCAATATCTAAATTATATTTTTCGTTATTATCTAGAGGTTTTCCTGATCCTGGAACACAAGGAATTCCTGATTTCTTCATAAAGTTTATTGCGGATACTTTGTCACCCATAAGCCTAATAGTTTCAGGTGTTGGGCCAATAAAAGTAAAGCCACTTTGTTCTACCATTTCAGCAAAATCAGCATTTTCTGCTAAGAATCCATATCCTGGATGAATAGCTACAGCGTCAGTTATCTCTGCAGCACTGATAATAGCTGGAATATTTAAGTAGCTTTCAGCTGCAAGTGCTGGGCCAATACAAACAGATTCATCAGCAAGCCTGACATGCATGAGATTTCTATCCACATCGGAGTAAATGGCTACGGTTTTAATATTCAACTCTTTACAAGCTCTAAGGATCCTCAAGGCTATTTCACCCCGGTTGGCTATAACTATTTTATCAAGCATATTTGGGTCCTTATCTTTCTTCTATGACAAAAAGAGGTTGACCAAATTCAACTGGTTGACCGTTATCTAGTAATACATCCTTAATAACGCCAGATACCTCTGCTTCAATCTGGTTCATCATTTTCATAGCTTCAATGATACAGAGCGTATCACCAACTTGTACAGACTTACCAACTTCAGTAAAAGAAGCTTCATTGGGCCCTGGTGAACGGTAGAAAGTTCCAACCATTGGAGAGGTGATCCTAGTACCAAAGTCAGTATCGTTATCTGCAGAATCTACAGGTGCATTTGGCTGTGTTGCTATTGGAGGCGCCATAGGTACTGCATATTGCTGCATTGGTGCATGGGCTAAAGGAATAGATGAATTTGTTGAGACCCCTCGACTTATACGAACAGATTCTTCACCTTCATGTATTTCAATTTCAGTGACATTTGATTCTTCAAGTAGTTCAATTAATTTTTTTACTTTTCTTACGTCCATAACTTTGCCTCAATCTTACTTTTAATTTTGCGAAATTTTTATAGCAGCTTGCAGTGCTAATTCATATGAATAAATACCAAAACCAGAAATGGTACCCTTGGCAATATCTGTTAAATATGATTTGTGCCTGAATTCTTCTCTAGCAGAGGTGTTACTAATATGTACCTCAATAAACGGAACCTGAATTGCTAAAAAAGCATCTCTAATTGCGATACTTGTATGCCCATAGGCCCCGGGGTTAATAATAACGAAATCTATACCATTTTCTTGGGTTGAGTGTATTGCTTCAATAAGCACATGCTCAGCATTACTTTGCATATGAGTCAAAGTTACCCCAAAACTGTTAGCAAATCCTTCTAGGTCTGACACTAAGGAGCCTAATGAGCATCTACCATAAATATCTTGCTCTCTACTGCCCAGTAGATTTAAGTTTGGGCCATTGAGTAGCAGTATAGCCAGGTCTTGCCTAGGAACTCTTATCATTTTCAGTTTCCTGAAGTTATCAGAATATAGCGTAAGATAAGACGTTTTGAAGTCATTTGTCAACATCTATTTGTTAGAGGAATGTAATAATTAATTAAAATGCATGCATATTCATCACAATTAAAGGTAAATGAATGCAATTGAAGACGTTTTGGCGACCTTTTTATTATATTGTAATACTTTGTCGATGCCACAGTGTAACATTTATATAACAAATGCTGAAGCCAAAAATCTATACTTAAAGGTAGTTGGATAGTTTTTAGGAAATGGTTAGTTAGATGAGGAAGACCTTCACCGGATTACTAATTCTTTTACTTATGCCTCTCACCTTGTATGGGGAGCAGTTAAAGAGATCTTATCGTATCATAGTTATAGATAGTTATCATGCTGAATATGATTGGTCACACCGCACCAATGAGGGATTGCTTAGCGCACTCAAAGATGGTGCTCTAATTTCCAAAATTGAAAAAGAACAGATGCTTAAGGAAGATAGAGTACAAGGACAGCATATTGAGTATTTACGTATTCGGATGGATACAAAAAGACAAAAAAGTAAGTCTTATATTAGTGGGAAAGTTCAGGAGATATCTGGTGTTATAGATAACTATAAGCCAGATATAATTTTTTTAGGTGATGATAACGCAGTAGAAAATATCGGGTATGCATTTTTAGATGAGATCTACCCAATAGTATTTTGGGGCGTTAATGGAAAGCCTGACAGATATGATTTTTTTGAATCTCTTGATATTCCAGGTCATAACATTACTGGTATATATCAGTCGATGTATCAGGATGATAGTGCCAAATTATTAAAAAAATTATTGCCTAATATTGAAACTATGGCAGTTATTGGTGATAACAGTAAAACTTCCAGGGCAAGAGTTGCCCAAATAAGAGCACTTGAAAAAGCAGATAAATGGCCAGTCAAAATAAAAGAATATGTATTAAATGATAATTATGAACAATGGAAAAGAAAGGTCGAAAATTTATCAGAAGAAGTAGATTAGTTTTTCATGGTAAACACAAGTGCCATGAGAGATATGAATAATCATCATGTTAAGCAAGACGCAGTCTTTGAGTGGTATCTGACGAATATTAATAAACCAGAAGCAGTGGGTCTATATTCATATGTGCATAGTGGTATGTTATGTAATGTTGAAGATTCACCATTTAAGCAAGGTTATGAAGCAGGAAAAATAGGAATAAAAATTATACTTAATGAGAGCAAGCCTGGACAAATTGGTGTGTTAACGCCAGATCCTGGTCCTAGCTCTATTAATAAAAAAAGAGCAAAGAAATTTGGTATTGACGTAAATGATGTTGTTGTTGACAAAATATATTGAATAATTATAGGGTAATGTTGTGTATAAATACAATTTTAAAATAAAATTCATGTTGTATTCATGCATTGCATTTTTAACTGTTTTATATGGTATATATTTTTTAACTTATCATTGGGTGCTTGAGGAAACCAAACAAGATGCAGCAATAAATGCAAAATCATTTGTACAATTAATAGAACATGAGTGGGAATATGGTGTTATAGATGATATAGAAAGTACTGCAGCAATAATATCTGATTTACCTGTGATTAGAGAGTATTTTGACTCTAGTTACGCAGAAAGAAAATCAATAAAAGTAAACATCAATAAAGTGTTGCGCAGCATTTATGCAGGCAAGCAATATTCAGTTTCTATATATTCTCGTGATGGCAAGGGTATGGCTGGTATAAAAGATGGTTTTATTAAACGATCTGACATGGATAATTTAAGTGATAGTCAGACTGTTGCTGGAGAAATATATACATACTTGGTGCTGCATCCAAATGTTACAACTATTAGTAAATATGATACAACTTCTCAAAAATTAATTACTATTAAATCTATCTTTAATTATCAATATAATATTGAAGAAGGGTTTATAGTTATTGAAAGCAATGTGAGTGAGTTTTGGGATAATTTAAGTAAAATAAAATTTAATGATATAAATATAATGTGGGGTTTTGATGCCAAGTTTAATCTGATTATGTCCCCATTTAATGCGAAGTACTCAGCAATATTTCACTTAGATGAATTTGATGAAATGGTAGTGAATAATAAGACAGTGTCGGTATTTGATGATACTGGGTTTTATTCTTTGACCCCTTTGAAATCCAAATATATAGATGAAAATATATTTTATGTTGGTATTAGTATACCTGAACACTATATGGCTGACTCACAATCTAATATAAAAGAGCATTTTGTTTTTTTAGCCATTATAGCATCAGTAATCATATTGACTTTAATAGTGTTGTTTTGGAGTAGAATCGGTCGGTTAGCTAGAGAACATGAAGATGTGATTAATTTGACAGTATTAGATAATTTAACTGCAGTGTATAATAGGGCTCATTTTGAAACATTAGTTAATAAGCAATTAAAGCAGCATCAGAGCGCTATGATCTTCATGATTGATATTGGTGGGCTAAAAAAAGTTAATGATTTATATGGATATAAAATAGGTGATAGATTCCTTATTAAAATTGCTGATGATATAAAAGAAATTGTTGAAAATAAAGGTATGGTTGGTAGGTTTAGTGGAGCTGAATTCCATGTGGCAGTTTTTGATTGTGACTTCAATGCGATCATAGATTTGCTGAAAAATATTAATGCACAGAAAATTAATATCACCGATAAAAAGTTAAAACCTAAAATAGAGCTTGGAAGTTCATTGTATCCTGAATATGCTGACAATTGCGCAAACTTACTATCCTATGCAGATGTGGCACTATCTTGTGTCAAAAAAACAGATGACTGCTATATGGCTTATACCAAAGATCTAGGCAGTAAATATTCAGAAGAAATCAATATTGAATTTAGTGTTTCTCAAGCAATAGATAATAATGAATTTTTCTTTCATTGCCAGCCACAAGTGAATGTTAATGATAATAATATAGTTGGCTATGAGTTTCTATTGCGTTGGGATAGCGCTAAGCATGGGTTTGTTTCTCCAGGTGTTTTCATACCAATCATAGAAGATAAAGGTTACGCTGAGCGTATTAATATATATGTTGTTGACTTGGCATTGAAAACAATTAAAGAGCTGGAGTCTGTATGGGACACAGAGAGAATTATAAAATTCTCAATTAACTTATCTCCTGCAATAATGAATTTTGATGATCACTTGATAACTATCCATAATAAAATAAAAAAAGCAAAAATTGACAATGAAAAGTTTTCTATTGAGCTGGAAATAACTGAGTCAGGATTGGTTGTTGAAAGTTCTGATTTCAAACATAATGTTCTACATTCTATGCATCAACTTAAAGATGATAATATTGGTATCTCACTCGATGATTTTGGTGTTGATTACTCTTCATTAAACAGATTAATAGAGTATCCTTTTGATACGGTAAAAATTGATAGATGTTTTGTGCAAAAATTAGAAGGTGAAGATGAGTTTGCAACTAGAGCCGCAATTAATGCTATTATGACTCTGCATCGTGATATAGGTTTTAATATTATTGTTGAGGGTGTGGAAACCGAATATCAATTAAATGTTCTCAAATCATTAGGGGTGCATGTAATTCAAGGTTACTATTTTTATAAACCATTGCCTATGGATGAAATTAGAGGTCAGTTAGCAAGAGGGGCGGATGTTGAGTCTTAAATCTTTCGTAAGGACTCTTCAAGTTCATCCGTTGTCGGAGCTCTAAGTCTATCAATTTCAACACCATTTTGATTCAAAATTATGATCTCAGGTAGGCCAATAATTTTCCAATGTTGTTCAATATACTTATGAAATTGAGTAGCTTCAGTAACATCTAGTTTAATAAAATAAATATTTTTTTCATCTATTAGTTGTTGTTTTTCTATATTTTGAAAAAAAGATTTATCTAGTTCGTTGCAAGAGAGACACCATTTCGCATGTGCTTTCATTAGGACATATTGATTGTTTTTCTTTGCTATAGAAAGGTGACGTGCTAAATCATCTGAATTATTAACGCTATGAAATCGTTCGATATTATTCAAAGTAATTTTATTACCTGTAGTAGATGCTGACACCATTAACATCACCCCAGAGCATAGTAATACAATTTTAATAATAAATGCTATCGGTCTTTTATATTGCTGTGGAGTTATGTGCATAACGCAAAAACAGATTATACAATATATACCCCACAATGCTAAAGCAATTGTGTGATCATTTATTCTTGTAATGAGCCAAACTGCTATAGCTAGTATGCCAAGTCCAATAATATGTTTTGTAGTATTTAACCACATGCCACTTTTAGGTAAGATTTTAGTACCAAAAATTGCTATAGCCAGAAGTGGAATCCCGCTACCAACACCAAAGGCAAATAGCCAAATGGAGGTATAAATAGGGCTAACATTTCCTTGAGAAGTAGTTAATAAAATACTAGCTAACGCTGGGGTGGTGCATGGGGATACAATTAATACAGAGATAAGTCCCATAGCAAATGCTGATAGTAGATTGGGAGAATTCTGTCTGGTGTGGATTTTGTTGCCGATAAGGCTCTTCATGGGGATTTTAATGTACCCTATTGTGATGAAGGCAAGGAGTGCAAGGATAGATGAGAACAGATAAATGCACCAAGCCTGTTGCAAATAGTATTGAATATTAGAGCTTAGAAAACTGAATGATAAGCCAATTAATGAATAGGCTCCACCCATTCCCAATACATAAGCACAAGCTCTAGGGAGTTTTCTTTTTGAATTACTAGCTACAGTATTTAGTAAAATAGGAAGAAGAGGAAATGAACAAGGTGTAAAGGCTATAGTTATACCAATTATTAAGAATAGAAATATTTTAAGGAAATTATGCTCGGTATACCAAATATCCTTGGTTATAGGAATCGTTTCAGGGAGGGGTTTATGAAAATTTTGCTTGCCTGAGTTTGACTCAATAATTGCAGTATTTTTATTGTTATCCCAAAATATATTTTTTGATGTAGGTAAATAACAAAATCCTTGGTTGATATCACAGCCTTGTATTTCGATCACCAATTGTTCATTCAATAAATTTTTATTAATCCTTATAATTTTAGGTGATGTATATACAGGCACTAGATGGTTATCTTCTTCAGAGGATATTTGGGAGTCTTCAGGGGGAAGTTCTATTTGATCTAGCAAAGATTCTTGTGATACTCCATCTTGAATCTTAATTTTATCTTTATAGATAGCTGTTCTCTCATCAGCTGATATTTCTATTACTAACTCATCATTGTTAAATTTCGGCTTTATTTGGAATATTTGTGCTGGATTATTTTCATTTTTAAGGAGTAATGTAGCCTTTGCTGTATTACTAGATAGAAGAATTAAGAGAGCTAAAAAATAAAAAATGGGATGATTTTTAGTCTTTAGCATCATGATTTCTCGTTAGGGTTAGTACACGATAGTATATTACGTTAGTAGTGATTGCTAGGATCAGCCGTGCATATACAGTTAGGATCGTTGCAAAAATTTTCATCTTATATGGAGCCTAAGGGTTGACTATGAATGATATGGCTATATATTAGTTTTATCCGTAATTGTAAAGGTCCACAGCCGGTGGGCTTTGTTTGGTTATATAAGCAACTTGGAGGATTAAATGTCAAAATCTGTAAGTATTCGCCCTTTACACGATAGGGTTATTATTGAAAGGATTGAAGAACGTACTACAGCTGGTGGTATCGTTATACCTGAAACTGCTGGTGACAAACCACAACGAGGCCGAGTAAGAGCTGTAGGTGCAGGTAAAGCTGTAGATGGTAAATTACAATCTCTAGAAGTTAAAGTCGGTGATCAAGTTTTATTTGGTAAATATTCTGGTACAGAAGTAAAAGTTGATGGTCAAGAGCTCTTAGTTATGAGAGAAGAAGATATCATGGGTATCGTAGAGGCTTAATTTACTAATTTTTTAATTTAAGGATTATATAATGAGTGCAAAAAGTTTACATTTCGGCGAAGAAGCTCGCCAACGTTTGTTAAGTGGTGTGGTTGCTTTAGCTAACGCTGTACAAGAAACTTTAGGTCCAAGAGGTCGTAACGTTGTAATCGAGAAATCATTTGGTGCGCCAACAATTACTAAAGATGGTGTTTCTGTAGCTAAAGAAATTGAATTAGAAGATAGAATAGCTAATATGGGTGCTCAAATGTTGAAAGAAGTTGCTTCTCAAACATCTGATGCAGCTGGTGATGGAACAACTACAGCTACTGTACTTGCAAGAAGCATAGCAGTTGAAGGTAATAAATGTGTTGCCGCTGGTATGAATCCAATGGATCTTAAACGTGGTATTGATAAAGCAACAGCTGTAATTTCTGCAGCATTAAAAGATATGTCAATAGAATGTAAAGATGACAAATCAATTGCTCAAGTTGGTACTATATCAGCTAATAGTGATGTTGCTATTGGTAGAATAATTGCTGATGCAATGCAAAAAGTTGGAAAAGAAGGCGTTATCACTGTAGAAGATGGCAACAGTCTTGAAAATGAATTAGATGTTGTTGAAGGTATGCAGTTTGATAGAGGTTATATCTCTCCATACTTCGTAAATAATCAACAAAACATGACATGTGAATTAGAAAATCCGTTTATTCTTTTAGTTGATAAGAAGATTAGTAATATACGTGAACTTCTTACTACACTTGAAGCAGTAGCTAAAGCTGGCAGACCTTTATTCATTATTGCTGAAGATATTGAAGGTGAAGCGCTAGCTACTCTAGTTGTTAACAATATTCGTGGCATTGTTAAAGTATGTGCAGTCAAAGCTCCAGGTTTTGGTGATCGTAGAAAAGCTATGTTAGAAGATATTGCTATCTTAACTAATTCAAAAGTTATTTCAGAAGAAATTGGTTTATCATTAGAAACAACTAAGATTGAAGACTTAGGTACAGCTAAACGTATAATAGTAACTAAAGATAACACTACTGTTATTGATGGTTCTGGTTCAACGACTGCAATTGAAACTAGAATTGTTCAACTTAGAACACAAATCGAAGACACATCTTCTGATTATGATCGTGAAAAATTACAGGAACGTGTTGCCAAATTATCTGGCGGTGTTGCTGTTATTAAAGTTGGTGCGGCTACTGAAGTTGAAATGAAAGAAAAGAAAGCTAGAGTTGAAGATGCTTTGCATGCAACAAGAGCTGCTGTTGAAGAAGGTGTTTTACCTGGTGGTGGTGTTGCTCTAGTAAGAGCTATTGATAAAGTTGTTGGCTTAACTGGTGAAAATGATGATCAAACACAAGGTGTTGGTATCGTTATTAAAGCTTTAGAAGCTCCATTAAGACAGATTGTTATGAATGCTGGTGGCGAAGCTGCTGTAGTTCTAGAGAAGGTTAAGGCTGGAGAGAAAAACTTTGGTTTTAATGCTGCTACTGATGAATACGGCGATATGGTGAAACTTGGAATTTTAGATCCAACTAAAGTTACTAGAAGTGCGCTACAACACGCAGCATCTGTAGCTGGATTAATGATTACAACTGAATGCACAATATCCGAACTTCCTAAGCAAAATGATGCTGGTGCTCCAGATATGGGTGCTATGGGCGGAATGGGCGGAATGGGCGGAATGGGCGGAATGGGCGGCATGATGTAATCATCACTACCCCGTTTAACCATTAAGTAAAGATAAAAACACCCTATTTATAGGGTGTTTTTTTATAGGCGTTAAAATGAAAGCAGATATACTAAAAATAAAAATAAGTAACTATCTTCATAAGAACAAAATTTCTGTATCAGAATTTGAGAGAAAAGCAGGATTAAAACAATCTGCTGTCCGAAATATTTTATATGGTAAATCAAAGAGTCCAACTATAGATACTATACAGGTTATCGCAAATGAGTTGGGGCTTACAGTAGATATGCTGTTAAGTAAAAATTCAGATAATGATGATTTTATATCTAATGATATTGTCGATATGAAAATAATGAAAGACACCGCATCTAAACTATTTTCTGAGCTATTATCTAGTGGTGCAGAGATAGATTTAACAGAAATATTCACTCTACTTAAAGAATCATATTGCTACAGTATGAAAAAAGGGAAAGTAGATGGTGATTTTATTGAATGGATGCTTAATCGTAGAGAACTCTGTTAAGTGCGTCTTAATCTACGGAGTAAAAAATCTTTATTACTTTTTTCATATAGTAGTCTACTAAAGTCACCAATTCAGAAAATATTAAATTACCGAAAAGCATAGATTTTATTTTTTGCAGCTTTTGTGGGAAAAACACAAAAATGTTGATGCTGACAAAATAGATAAATTAATGACTGGGTGATATGCTGTAAACATGTGAGGTGTAAAAGTTTGTGACATATGTTGTTATTTGTTACAAGGCATGTTGTAAAATAGAACATTGAAAAATCCAATAAATTTATAAAAAAAACACATTAAAATAATGTAAATCTTAAATGATAATGATTTACATAGTAAATGGTTAGTGCAGATTTATCATTTAGAGGATAAGTTTCATGATGAGGTGAAGTATGATTAAGAAGATTGTATTGGCATTTAATTTTGATGGAGTGCTGTGTGATTCCCAAAATGATAAATTTCAAGATGATAATATTAATCGTCTTAGAGAGCATATTGGAAATAATTTAAAAAAAATAAGTCCAATTTTAGACTCCATTGCCACTATGATTACATTGAAATCATGTGGTGTTAAAATTGGAATTATTAGCTCTAACTCTGAGAATAATATAAAAAAATTTCTTAGTTATAACCAATTTCCAGATATTGACTTCCTATATGGAGATATAGATTTTTTCGAAAAGGAAAGATATTTAGCCAAATTACGTGATGTATATGATGGATATCAAATATATTATGTTGGTGATGAGGTTCGAGATGTATTTGCAGCAAAAAAAGCAGGAATTAACTCTATTGCTTTTACTGGAGGAATGGGGAGTTTAAATGATTTGCTTGGTTCAGATCCCGATATGCTAATAAATAAGCTAAAGTATATTCCAAGCTTGCTATGATTTTTGATATGATAGTATCGATATGCAAAATATGTACAATCAGGGAAATATACAATGGTCACAGTTAACTTTCTAAATATATTTGGGAGGTCGCCTATTAAGCCAATGCAGAAGCATATGGCGATGATTGGAGATTGCATCCAAAATTTATCATTATTTTTTGATGATGTATTGCAACAGCAATGGGATGAGGCCAGGGGACATTTTGATTTGATTATTGATTTTGAATCTGAAGCTGATATCCTGAAAAAATCTATTAGGAAGCATTTATCAAATAGTTTGTTTATGCCTGTATCTAGAGGGGATCTATTGGGCCTATTAACAGCCCAAGATAAAATTGCGAGCAAAGCTAAGCATATCGCAAGTATAGTATTTACTAGAAAAATGATTATACCCCATAGTTTAAAAAGTGATTTTGAAATTCTAATGCAAAAATGTGTTGCAACAACATATCAAGCAAAGAAAGCTATAGATAAGTTAGATGAATTGGTGGAAACTGGGTTTAAAGGTAAAGAAGTCGACTATATTGAAGATCTAATTGAAGTTCTTGAAGATTTAGAAAGAGAAACAGATCTATTACAAGTAAAGCTAAGAGATGATCTTCATAATATTGAGAAAGAAGTAGATCCTATTGAAGCTATATTTTTATATAAAATTATAGATTGGTGTGGTGATCTTGCTGATAGATCTCATAATGTAGGCTATAGGTTAGAAATACTTTTAGCTACTTAGTGATATTAATTTATTCCTGATTATTGAAATTGAAAGTAAGTTGCTGGTTTTCTTGGTTATACCTAACTCCTAGACCTAGTAATCTAACGCTTTTGGGATGTCTTTCAAAAGCTAATTTTGTTAGGTTTAAAATAAGTTCTGGATTAACAGTTGTAGATAAATGTTCAATTGTTGTTTGCCTGAAATCACTAAATTTAACTTTAACAAATACTTTTTTAATTTTTGATTGATTGTTTTCTTTAGTGATTTTCTCTATAAGGTTATTAGTAATTAATAAAATTTCTTGTTGGCATTTATCAGCAGAATGTATATCTGATGGGAAAGTGTGCTCAATACTAGTTGACTTAACGTTACGCTCGCTGCATAAAATTCTATTATCAATTCCTCTACAATAATCATATAATTTAATGCCAAATTTACCAAAGTGTTTATATAGATCTTCTTTGGAGTATTGTTGTAAGTGATGACAGTAATGTATATTTAGTTTCATCATTTTCAGTGCTGTCACTGGACCAACGCCACAAATGGATTTAATAGGAAGATTTTTAACAAAATCATTTATTAGGTTCGGAGGAATTACTGTGATCCCATTGGGCTTATCAAAATCACTAGCAACCTTAGCTATAAATTTATTTATTGAAACGCCAGCAGATGCCGTAATATTCTCGTTTAAATATATTTCTTCACGAATAGCATTGGCAATAAGGGTTGCACTGCCAAATAATCTAGTTGTATTTGAAACATCTAAATAAGCTTCATCTATAGACATCGGTTCCACTAAATCAGAGTACTTTGTGAAAATTCTACGAATATTTTGAGTGACGGCTTTATATTTTTTTATGTTCGGAGGTAAAATTTTTAATGCTGGGCATAGCCTTAGAGCTTGAAAGGTTGGCATAGCCGAATGCACGCCATATTCTCGAGCAATATAGTTTGCTGTGCATATGATGCCCCGAGAGTTAGCTTGGCCTCCTACGGCAACAGGGTAGGTAGCAAGTCTTGGATTATCTCTTATCTCAATAGATGCAAAAAAGCTGTCCATATCGATATGAATTATTTTCTTCTCCATACCTTAAAATCCAGAAACCAGCACACACTGTACTTATAAACAGTTTCCCGGGTGTTTTCAAGTAAATGTAGGAATTAGTTCCTTCTTAATTCTAGTTTGATATCAGAACAGTATGTAGGGCTGGATTATAGAAGCTAAATAAGGTGCTATTTTTTCTTGAAATATAGTCGCAAAATATCAATTATTTTTTTTTAAAAGCAATTTAAGGTTTTATATTTGCCAGCCGTCACCAGTCTTGATCCATCACAAGCAATCATTTATGATTGCGAAGAGTTAGTTGAACTCCATAGAGAGCTGATTTTTAGAGAATAATTATTTTATCATCTTTAGGTTGGTTGACTTTATTTTGCTCAAAGATAACGACTATAAAAAAATCAGGAGTATAACGTGAATAAAATTAAATTTTATATTTTCACTTTCTCAATAATGTTTTCCAGCGTATTTTTACAGGGCTGTGTGTCTAATCAATTTAAAATTTGAAAATGAATCCCATGATAAATACTCTCAATTATCTTATACCAGAACAAAAAATAATATTGTAAAATCTAAAGAAGGTGTAAAACTATTTTTTGATGTAATGAAAGTAGAGAAAGATGATAGTAATACAAAACCTGATCATTTCTTAATACTAAATGCGGATAGTGGATTTGGACGTTATTTTAGCATAGGGGATAGCATGATCCTTACTATAAATAACTCGACCAAATTGCGTTTAAAGCCAAGCATGTTGGGCTCTAGTGGCAAAATTTCCAGATACACAGCAGGAGATTTTGGCAAAACTATTTATCTTCATAGTGACGAATATGAAACTATCAAAAATGCTAGTAGTATGAAATTTGAAATTAAAGGATCTTCTTATAGTAATATGAAGGAGATAACTGGTGAGTTTTCTGATGAAAATTTGACTAATTTAAGAAAAATTTAGAAGCTTAGACTTTGCTCCATAAACCACAGCTGTTAACTGGCTGTGGTATTCAACTACACTCAGTTTTGACCAGAACGAAAAATATATAGGTAATATATAAATGATCAGATAGATGAATTTACTTGGTGAGTATTGTTTCATTTTCCTGTAAATGTCGGTCAAATTTCAAGCTTTACATGTTAGATGATTAGTCTTGTCTTCCTGATTCCACTGTATTCAACCATGGCTCCTTTATTATAACCATTATGCTTTTTGTTTTCTTTTTGTCCTCTTTTATATGCATATTGAAATGTTTTATGAAGGTAGGAAGAATATAGCAGTGAACTTAGATATTGCTCAAGCTGAATATCTTTTGCTATTTCATTGGATATACTGCTACAACCTCCTGCATATTGCATAATGAAATTAGGGGCATTGTATTGATCAATATGAACAAAATTATTTGAAGATTTATTTTTTTGTGGGGAGTGAATTTGAGTAGTGCTTTGAGTCGGTTTGCCCTGCACCCAACATTTAATCACTTGTTTAAATTCTTTCTTTCCTGAAATTATTAAAGCCCCTTGGTATATTTCCGGAAGATATTCATATAAATGCTCTGGCATTTCAGTTTTACCCTTAGGCCATTGAAGCTTTGCCAGTATATATGCTATTTCTGAGTGGCCTCCTTGTGCTGACAATTGCAATGCCCAGCTATCATTATTTGATACATTATCAGATACTTGTGGTATCTCAAGCAATCTATTAACTACACTAAGGTGACCATTTGCAGCAGCCAATATTAAGGCCGCATTATTTTTAGTTGCAGCATTGGCAAATACCTCAGGTATTTCAAGTAATGTATTAACTATGTCAAGGTTGCCACTTCTTGCTGATTCTATCAAAGAGTAATTATCAAAAGCGATAGCATTATCAAAAATCATGGGGATTTCAAGAAGTTTTTCAACCACATCAAGGTGGCCATTTTTTGCTGCATATCTCAGGGCATAATTATTGTTATTTGCAGCATTGCTAAATATCGCTGATATTTCAAGAAGTTTATTAACCACATTGATATGACCGTTTTGGGATGCATGTCTCAGAGCATCACTCTTTTCTAATGCCGAGGTATTAGAAAATATTTGGGGTATCTTTAGGATCTTATCAACCAGCACAAGGAAGCCTGCTTCTGCAGCCACTCGCAAAGCATTTAGATATTTGCCATCTTCAATATCGCGACATATTAAGTCGCATGTGAATATTCTAGATGAGATATTTGGGTGATTGTTATGGCGAGCAATGGAAGATTGGGTCCATATTTTACCATCAATATTTTCTGCTAACTCTGGATCATATGAGCTATCTAAAAAAACCGATTCATCGCCATTTGCTATTCTTTTCATGATTGGGTTTGTAAATTCGCTTGCAGAGATGATAGTCATACTGATTTTCCATAGATTGTTGTTATCGTAACTTTATATGTGAGCATTAGAGAGTGCATTTACTGTGTTGTCAATATAAACAACGTTATTTATTCTGTTTATACAATGAGTGATAAGTTGCACTCGAGTGTAACTATTTCAATGGTTTTGTTTATATTAGGGATACATCAATCTCTTTGTTTTGAACCTAAATGATGATTTCATTTGAGATACTCTAATAAGAAAATATGATTGGTTTCCTATTATAAAGAACATAGTGAATAGTGAACACTAATTAAATTCATTCATATAAGAATAAATGCCTAATAGTCCTTCACTATGTTTATGCCTGTATCCTAGTCTTAAATAGACCTTGCAATAATCAACATTAAACTCGACTTATCACCAGATTAATAAATAAAAGTAAAATGGATTTAATTCCTGACCAAGCAGTTAGTTTGATATCTAATGTCGAAAAATAAACAATAATCATAATTCTAACAAGTGAGTGCACATGAGATACGATAACGTTTTCTATCTAGCTAATAGTAGTTTAACGTCTGTTTTAGAAGCCAACTTTAAAACCTTAGATGATGTTTTAACTAGAGTTAAACTAGATAAAAAAGTGGGTTGTAAAAACATTTACTCTGCTAAAGTAGATGGCAAAGAAAGGTTAATCTTCACTATCACTAATGGCAAGCTTGTTTTGTTGGGAAAGATGGATAATCATAAATATGACCGGTTGCATGTTATGGGCAAAGGTAATAATACTCTTTTAAGAGAGATGTGTAGAGATGATGTTCCTATTATTAAGGTTAATGTAGAGCGTGATGAGGATGGTAATCTTGCTCCTTTGATTTTGGAGTCTGCACTTGCACAAACTCAAGGACCTGTACTTAGATGTATTCAAGGTAATTTATTAACTCTTAATAATGAACAAAATAAAATCCTAGAAGGAAGTGGCCAGCTCCATAAGCTAATTATAGGTGGCCCTGGCTCAGGTAAGACTATAACCATATGCCAAATCTTAATGGATAAATTAAAGGATGGTGCTACTGATTTATTATATATATCTAAAGAAGATAGATTGGTTGATGAAGTAAGAGCAGGTTTTGTTGATAACCCAAGTGTGAGATGCTTAACATGGCATGATTTTGTTGGTTTAGATAAAGGCACGCCTAAGGTTGCTTATCCAGAGTTTCATGCCTGGGTACAAGATAAAACATCAGGAAAAGGAAAGTTAGCCTCCAGCATACAGGAGACACTAGGCTTTTGGAAAAAAGCTGTAGGGATAAAACAGAAAGCTAAAATTAATGATATTGATAGAGAGCGGTTTAGCGCTAACCTATATGAAGAAATTCGTATTCTTACTGGGTATGGCCCAAATGAATACAAGGCTCTTGGCGAGAGAGAGAAATTATTTTGGCATGCTGATAAAAGTATTCATTTAAGTGTTTCTGGACATTTATTAGCCATATTTAATATATATAATGAAGAATTAAAAGTTTGTGGTCATGTAGACCTGTCGTTATATATTCCAACAAAAGAGGCCTTAAGTACATCCCTTGGTGAGTCTCAAGGCTTAGTCTTTGATGAAATACATGATATACCAAGAGGCCCATTAAGACGGCTATTTGAGACAGTAAATGCTAGGAATGCAACATATGAGCATGGCTTCTGTGAGATGACAGTATGTTTTGATAACCAGCAAAGCATGATTGATACAGTAACTTCATTGCCATATATCCAACAGCATTTAGGTAAGTTTGAGACTCACTATTTAAATATGTCATATCGATGTGATGGAGATATTTTAGCATGGTCTAATAGTATTTTAGCAATGAAGAACTCTATAGCAGGTGGTATTGATGGTAAGGATGATTACTCTGCTCTTATTACCTCAATGACAGGGGTATCTTCTAGGGTTAGTGAAGTTAATACAACTAACCATGCTG
>JABJGS010000043.1 GCA_018703155.1 Francisellaceae bacterium
AACGATTTTGAGGGCTATTTGAATAACCACCATTCCTGTAAACACCGTCTACTTCTTTAAGTAGAGCATCATCAGAGTTATAAAACCCATATTTAACAACAACATCAAACTCTAAACCTTTAGACTCTTCAACAGTATAAATTGAAGCACCAGGGAACAGCACTCGAGCTTGGTCAATAAGTGTATGGCTTGGAACTATTACTACAGTAGATATGTCTGTCCGTTGTAACAACTCATTTAACTTATCTATTTCCGCATGATTAGTTGTCTCAATTGCACTAACTCTAGAAGATACCCCTGTCATTGAGGTAATAAGAGCAGAGTAATCATCCTTACCATCAATACCTCCTGCTACAGAGTTCTTCATTGATATAATATTATTAGACCATGTTAAAATATCACCATCGCAGCGATACGAAGCATTTAAATAGTGGGTCTCAAACTTACCTAAATTTCTCTCTATATATGGCAATGAAGTTACTGTATCAATCATACTTTGCTGGTTATCAAAGCATACTGTCATCTCACAGAAGTCATGCTCATATGATGCATTTCGAGTGTTGACTGTCTCAAATAATCGTTTTAGTGGACCTCTAGGTATATCATGGATCTCGTCAAAAACTAATCCTTGAGACTTAGCTAAGGCAGAGTTTAAAGCTTCTACTGTTGGTATATATAACGAGAGGTCTATATTACCACAAGCTTTTAACTCTTCATTGTATATATTGAATATGGTTAATAAACGCCCAGCAACATCTTGATGAACTTTCTTATCACCATGCCAAAATAGTTTTTCTCTCTCGCCAAGAGTTATATATTCATCTGAGGTATACCCAGTAATAATACGCATCTCTTCATATAGATTAGAGCTAAACCTTTCTCTATCAATATCATTAACTTTAGCTTTCTTTTTTATCCCTACAGCTTTTTTCCAAAAGCCTAGTGTCTCTTGTATGCTAGTGCTTAAATTTCCTTTTCCTGATGTTTTTTCTTGTACCCAAGTATGAAACTTTGGATAAGCAACCTTCGGGACGCCTTTATCTAAACCAACAAAGTCATGCCATGTTAAACATCTTACACTTGGATTATCAACAAAACCTGCTCTTACTTCATCAACAAGCCTACCTTCTTTAGAGATATACAATAAATCAGTATCACCTTCATTTAACTTGTCCATTAAGATTTGGCATATGGTTATAGTCTTACCTGAGCCAGGACCACCTATAATTAGCTTATGGGACTGCCCACTTTTTTCAAGTATTTTATTTTGTTCATTATTAAGTGTTAATAAATTGCCTTGAATACATCTAAGTACAGGCTCTTGAGCATGTGTGACAGACTCAAGAACTAAGGGAGCAAGATTACCATCCTCATCACGCTCTACATTAACTTTAACAATAGGAGCATCATCTCTACACATCTCTCTTAAAAGAGCATTATTACCTTTGCCCATAACATGCAGTCGGTCATATTTATGATTATCCATCTCTCCTAACAAAACCAGCTTGCCATTTGTGATAGTGAAGATTAATCTTTCTTTACCATTTATTTTAGCAGAGTAAATATTTTTACAACCAACCTTTTTATCCAGTTTAATTCTAGTTAAAACATCATCTAGTGTTTCAAAATTATCTGTCAAAACAGACACTAAATCACTATTAGCTAGATAAAAAACGTTATCGTATCTCATGTGCACTCACTTATTAGAATTATAATTATTGTTTATTTTTCGACATTAGATATCAAACTAACTGCTCGGTCACCAATTAAATTCATTTTTCTTTTATTTATCAACACAGTAATAAATAAGCATTTAACATATCAACGACATAGACTGAATCATGCTGTAATATAGATGGGAACACAATAATGTCGCACTTCCATTTTATGTTTATATGAATAAATTGGTTGAAACACTGCCTTATTATAAAAAGCTACTGCCTCAAGACATCTAAGTGATTACTTGACTAATTGTATGTGCAAAATGAAACACAACTACTTTACTTGGGTTGTTCTTCAACGAAATCATTAATTACTTCTGATCTTAATTTAAGATTCAATATATAAGTTACTACCTATGTGACACCCACAGTTTATTTTTTCTTGGTTGCTTAAATTAACATTCTAGTGTTACAACTTTCACTTATTGGAAAATTTAGGAGTACCTGTAAATGCCTTACGATTTTGATGCTGCTGTTGGTTATACAGCCCCCAATTATACTACAACTAATTCATATCTAGATTATCAAATAAACAGTGTTACTGATGTTCAACTAACTAATATAATGTCTTTTAGAAAAGTAAACGTAGATGGACCAAACACTTTAACATTAAATGGATTTTCCAAGCCCATAGAAGTTCCAGATGCTAGTGTGACAGCTCCAATTGTAACGGCACTATTATCAGTAGAGATTAAAGTTGGTGATGCTGATTTTACAGATGTAGAGCTTGAGTTCAATGCTGATACTAATGAGTATACTCTCGCAGATGCCCCAAGTGAGAAATTCCACCTCCGCGTGAAAACCAAATTAAATCCAGCTGCTAACACAACAGGTGAAGGACTATATGTTGGTGATCCTGAAAATAATATCCTCTCAACTCAAGGTGAATCACAGGGCTTTAGGGAGCAAACTTTGTTTCAAGATACTCCTGACATACGCTGCCCATTTTCCATGAGCATTTCTGCTGATAAGCTTGATTTTCCTACTTTATTAGGTAATGGCAACGTAATGGTACCTTATTAACTATATTGAGATTTTTCTTATATTACGAATATAAATCAGGAAATTTCAACATATAAGAACATTAGAGAGAAAGATCGAGTATATACATCAATAGAATTATTAATAATAAAAACATAATAATAATTAAAAACATAACCAACGTAAAAAGGTGCTTAATTGCCATTTATAAATGAACTAAAAAAGACAAACAATGAATTTTTAATAAGAATTTTTCATGGTGACATGTCTGTTTTCAAAGGTGTAGGTGAAAATGCTCACAGATTAACTGAAAACACCCTGATAGATGGAGCCTCACATTCTCCAATAACCATCGCAGGAATTTCAGGAAATATAAAACCATTTGTAAAACTATTAAATTACCCTGCGGTTACAAATAGACTTATAGGCTCTAAAGCTAGTTTTCTATTGAACATTATAGTTAATTATGATCACTTAGAACTTTTCAATAAGTTATTAGAACAAAACAATAACGGCTCTTATAAATATCCTGAAATTGCAGCCAACATTAACTGCAGCAACAATGAAATTCTGGTTAGCGCAATAAGATTGAAGAGATCAAGTATAACCAGTAGATTGTTATCTAGGCCAGAGATTGCAAATGGTATTCTTCCTATGGTGAAGTCTGCATTTGAATTAGGAAAATTTTCTCTTATAGATAACTTCTTAACCAAATGTAAAAATGGTTCATATTTATACCCACAAATAGTAGATGTTATAAATCTACATGGAAACGATTTTTTACAAATATTAGCAAGAAAAGGGAGTTTAACTTTAATTAAAAGACTGTTGGGAGTAAAAGAAGATGGGAAACCAGAATTCCCAAACATTACAAATACAATTAACGATGATGAAGGAGCTGTACTATGGAGCGCCGCCACTCAAAACAACGATAAAGTGGTTTCATTTCTTTTATCCATAGATGACATGGATCCCAGCTTAGATTCTTATGCAGTCTTTGATAATGCATTGCGTTTTGGTCGGAGAAAAATAATTGAAGCCTTTTTAAATTGTAATAGAAATGACATCGATGTTATACATCTTATAAAATTGGTACAAGAATATAAAACACCATCAAGCTATAGTAACCCAGGCTTGGAATCTGCAAAAATATATGCTGGTAATTATTTACGTGCGATGAATAATGAAAAAGTATTACTGCATTCAGAATTAAAACACATAGCTGGAAGCCCTCTGGCTAAATTATGTTCTGTTGGAGCGAATCCACAATCAAATAAAACGACATTTGTGGAAACTAAAGTTAATGCATCTATTAGAGATCTGGAACGTTGGCTTGCAGATAAATATCACCTTAATCCAGCTAACAATAGACAAGATAAAGCTCTACCATTAGAATTTGATCCCAAATTAATGGCTATATCAAGTAATCGTGAACAGTATCTTAACTCTAAGGAATATGTAGTTTGGTGTTATTTTAAAGGGATCTGCAAACCTACAATAATAGACGGTGCTGACGAAACCTCTGAAAACAATTTAATACATATCGAAACTTTAGATAGTGCTGGTTTTTTTCAGTTACCTCAGATAGACAAAGAATTATTAGCAATGATATGGTTATCAGTCAAAAATCATATTGATGAAAATGCATATAACGCAAATGATGTTGCAACATCATTTATAGATGGTCTATACGAATATATATCTAATTATAAAGAACCAGAGAACGAAACTCATGATTTGACTAATATTAAATTAATTCAAAAATTAATTAGAAACCTAAACATGCACCCTATTTCAGCCATGCAAACAGCTCAACCTCTAGATGAAGAGGCTTTATTTGATATAATTGAAAATCATGTTCGCGAAATGTTATTGGGATATTCAAGTACAGAAATTGCGAAACTGAAGTATGCATATCAAGGACAATATCCTAAACAATATATGGATGAATTAAAATGGGAGCTTGATGATAATATACGTTCCCTTGCAGTCGATATAAGGATGTCTTGTTACACTAGATTTGGAATGAAATACGCTAAAGAGCGCATAATTATTAACGGGTGTTTATATGAGAATGCAAATGAGTATGTAACTTCTTTTTTGAATGATGGAAATCCAACTCCGATCATTGCTCTACAAGATGCCATATCCAATTTCCTTAAAAATGTACAAGTTTCAGACTATATTGCAGAAGAAATAGAAGCAGCCTCTTGTGGAGTTTCATCCCCCACTACTGCTAGAACATTATGTGAGACTCCATCAATCAGCTTAGGCAGCTCTAGAAGCCAAGTAAATTATAGCTCTATGTCATCGCTACTAGAAAACATGTACAGCTTACGTCGTACTCCAAGCCCAGTATATAGTAGCGCACAGCCATCACTATTCGAAAACATGATGTCCTGCTGTAGAAGACCCAAAATTGGAACTTATTAATCTAATAGATGTTACCTTGCCATCATTGCTTTAGATTATAGCAACAAAAACATCGCTATATATGTAAAATATTTTATGGCTCTAGGTAACATCTAATTATCCTATGGCGAAAAAACATTTAAATCTGTTTTTTACAACATTATTTTCAAAGACAGACAGCGCAGCTATGCTTCAAAATATTTCAAATACTATTAGTTTATTTACTTTGATACGCATCTCTTTGTTTTGTATTTACTTTTCGCTGTGATGTCTTTAGATGTTTTTGATTAATCTCTGGTTTACGCTGCACATTACCCATTTTACGTTTATTTTTTGGAGCTGGGGATTTATGTTTCTTAACTGCTCTTTGTGTATTAGGAGCTGCTCTTTGATTTTTTTCTTTCTTATGCATTGCATTCTTTGTCGCACCTGTAGACATTTGTCTTGAGCCATTACCTTTCATATTGTGTGTTTTTTTCTGAGTTCCAGAAGCTGCAGCTCCTTGGTTATTTTTCTTGGCACTACCACGATGCATTTTATCTTGTCGCTCATCTTTATGAACAACAGCTGCTTTTTTAGCTCCAGAAAAAGTACTTACCCCATTTTCATTATTACTATAATTACTTGCGGCTTCGCCTCTACCTTTAGCAGATTGCCCATGACCTTGATTATTAGCGTTACTAGCTTGCCCTATAGCTATATCATCATCACGTTGAGCATAGACTTTACTTGATACTTGTTTTAATTCCTTATCTAGCTCTGGTTCGGAAATTTTCATTTCCTTTCCTTGTGCATATGCACAAGAGACTGTAAAGGTCATAACCAGTATGAACTGGATAAATTTACTCATGTAATCATTCCTTGATTTTCATATTACCTAACGATTAGGTCCACGTCGTATAGTGTTATCATTAATAATATGATTGTTATCATAAACGTTATCATGAACAACAGCGCCCTTCCAAGGATTATCAACGTTATCAATATTATTATTCACAGCTTTATTCTTTATAATTGGAGCAGCAGGAACCGTTCTTCTGATAACAGGAACCGTTTTTCTAACAACTGGAACTGTTTTCCTAACAACAGGAACTGTTTTTCTAGCAACTGGAACCGTTTTCCTAGCAACAGGAACCGCTTTCCTAGCAACAGGAACCGCTTTTCTTGTAGCGGGAGCCGTTCTCCTGACAGCCGGAACCGTTTTCCTAGCAACGGGAACCGTTTTCACCGTTCTCCTAGCAGCCGGAGCAGCTCGCCCTCTTCGTGCATAGACATCATCTTGTTTTAACACTAGCTCTTGATCTAATTTAACAGAAGTTAACTCTATTCCTTGTGCAGGCATGCAAGAAATTGCAAATACTACAATCAATATATACCGGGAAATTTTTATCATTTTCATCTCTCAAAATTAACAACTTTAGTAAGTTTAGCATCTTAATAAACTGTTTTTATTGTAAGTCCTCCACAAAAGACACCTTAGCTAACTACACTTTGCTTTGCGTCCACTAGGGAATAAACTATCAAGCCATTACAGTTATGACATTAAGGATACTCCTACTCTATATTTACCCTATAAAAGCCACAGTTATCACATGTATATCAATAATCAGCTTTAGCCATTTATTTAATTACAAAAAATAATTCACTGAAATTTTCTAGGAACTGTACATCCACATTAGTTTCAATCAAATATGAAAATTTATTAATAGTATTTATAGGTTATTTATTTTGAACAAATAGATAATATAATTAAATTAACTTTTAAATACTCTGGGTAAATTAGTCATTATTATTAATACTTTATATATCCAAATATCTTTTTCTATATATCCTTTCTGGCATATATTTCCAAGCATCATATGATGATTCTATTAAATTATTATCACATATGCTCTCTTTAGATATTTTTATTTCCGTATCAGGATTATTATTTATACCATGGTTCATTCCAGCAATATATTGTGAATGAATATTTGAGTTTTTCATCTGGAAATTCGTTGCCCTAAGTAAATAAAGACAAGTCATTAAGAGAAAACATCCAATCAGAATAAACTATTATTCCTGTATGGACATATCTAATGTTTGTATTTTTGATAACTCAGCCTGCAAAGAATCCAATTTTTTCTTTAGACCTCTATTCTCCCATCGCAATTTTATTATTGAACCAATGCCTATTAATGCCCCAGCAATAACCCCAATAACCAGGATCACGATAAGCAACATTGATAATGGCATTTCGATAGAACTAACATAATAGTTTAAGTGTACTGACTCAGAATTAAGAGCCGTTATGCCTATACCTGCAATTAGAAAAAAAACACATAGTAGAAAAGTACTTAGTCTCATAATAATACCTTAGAAAATAGCGATACTTTGAAAGTATATAATGTGAAGCAGAATTTAAAAAGGCTATTATGTTTTTCTTTTTAACAAAAAAATGGGGACTTAAAAGCCCCCATTTTAGATCAACATAATTTATATTGATTATTCTTCACTAGCAGATGGTGTAATCTGACTTTTCAGTAAATCACCAAATTTAGTGCTTGTAGATGTATCAGAAGAATCCTTAAGTATTTTTAATGCTTCTCGCTCATCTTCAACATCTTTAGCCTTGATAGATAGTAAAATCGCACGATTTTTTCTATCTAAGCCAATAACCTTAGCTTCTACACTATCACCAACATTTAAGTGTGTTCTCGCATCTTCAACACGATCTCTACTTAATTCAGTTGCTTTTAGCTGACCATCAATGCCTTCAGCAAGGTTAATCGTTGCACCTTTAGCATTAACTTCAGTAACAGTACCATTCACAATACTACCTTTATTGTTATCTGCTAAGTAGTGTGCAAATGGATCATTTTCTAGTTGTTTAATGCCTAGAGAAATTCTTTCTCTATCTGCATCTACAGCTAAGATCATGGCTTCAACTACATCACCTTTCTTATACTTTCTTAGTAATTGCTCATTACCTTCTTCCCAAGTAATATCAGAAAGATGTACTAGGCCATCAATAGCGCCATCTAGGCCAATAAAGATACCAAAGTCTGTTATGGACTTAATTGCGCCAGATACTTTGTCACCTTTAGAGAATGCCTGGGCAAAAACTTCCCATGGATTTTCACGACACTGTTTAATACCTAGAGAAATGCGTCTTCTCTCTTCATCAATATCTAAAACTTGTACGTTAACTTCAGAACCAAGTTGAACAACTTTGCTTGGATGAATATTTTTGTTAGTCCAGTCCATTTCTGATACGTGAACAAGACCTTCAACACCCTCTTCAATTTCAACAAAACAACCATAATCAGTTACATTAGTTACAATACCTTGCAAACGTAAGCTTTCAGGATATCTAGCTTTGATATCAACCCAAGGATCTTCGCCTAATTGTTTCAAACCTAAAGATACTCTAGTTTTCTCTCTATCAAACTTAAGAACTTTTAAAGATAGCTCTTGGCCAACATTTACAACTTCACTTGGATGTTTAACCCGCTTCCAGGCCATATCAGTAATATGTAATAGACCATCGACACCACCAAGATCAACAAATGCACCATAGTCAGTAAGGTTTTTAACGATACCTTTAACAACCTGGCCTTCTTGCAAGTTTCCAAGCAATGCTTCACGTTCAACACTGTTTTCTGCTTCTACAACAGAACGTCTTGAAACTACAACATTATTACGTTTTTTATCTAGTTTAATTATTTTCAGTTCAACTTCTTTGCCTTCAAGCTCATAGTTATCTTTAACTGGTCTAACATCAACCAATGAACCTGGCAAAAATGCTCTAATAGAATCAATCTCTACAGTAAAACCACCTTTAACTCTACCGCTTACCAAACCCATAACAATTTCGTTAGCTTCAAATGATTTGGCTAATCTATTCCAAGCTTCTTGCCTTTTCGCCTTTTCTCTTGATAGTCTGGTTTCACCCCAGCCATTTTCAAGTGCTTCAATAGCAACTTCGACTAATTCACCTACTTCTACTTCTAATGCACCGTCAATATTAAAAAATTGATCTTTAGGAATAGCACCTTCTGATTTCAATCCGGCATTTACGGTAACAAATTCATCATCAATATCAATGATCTTACCGCGTACAATAGCTCCAGGAATAAGTTTATCAGATTGACTCTGTTCTAATAGGGCTGCAAATGATTCAGACATATATATACCTTAAATTTTCTCTACTTGTCTTAGTAACAAATAGGCTTAAATTAAATAAGTTATGCTCCCATTGCGAAAAACATAACAAAAAAAAATCACTTAATGCCAGCACTGCTGGCATGAACAAGTACCGTATTTAGTACCTCTTCAATACTCATATCAGATGAGTCTATTTCTATGGCATCTTGGGCTGGCTTTAAAGGTGACGTTGCACGTTTAATATCACGCTCATCCCGATGCTTGATCTCATCGATAAGAGCCGAAATTGTAACACTTGGGTCAGTGTTTCTCAACTGCTCGAAACGCCTCCGTCCTCTTTCCTTAGCTGATGCTTTCAGAAAAATTTTCAAATTTGCATCAGGAAAAACAACTGTTCCCATATCTCGACCATCCGCAACCAAGCCAGGCGCCTGCCTGAATTCTTTTTGACTCTGTAATAAGCTGGCTCTTATTATTGGTGATACCGCAATTTTTGATGCCCAACCTCCACAGCGTTCATGCCGAACTTCGCTACTTACATCATCTCCATCAATTAATATTTTATCACGGATAAATTTAAGCTCATATTTTCCAATAAGAGCATTAACTGCCGTTAAATCTTCCAAATCAACATTTGTATGGTTCGCATACCAACCAAGAGCCCTATATATAGCTCCACTATCTAAAAAATGCCAACCAAGATGATCAGCTAATGCGATGGAAGTTGTGCCCTTGCCTACACCACTTGGACCATCAACAGTTATAACTTTCACATTACTCAACATTTATAGACTCCTTAACCTTGAGACAAAAACCCAGACTTTCCATGGTAGAAAAAAATTCTGGATATGAAGTTGTAATGCTATCACAACCGTCAACTATAATTTCATCTCTAGATAATGCTCCTGCAACCAAAAAAGCCATAGCAACTCGATGATCGCCACAACTAGATATCTTGGCACCACTAAAAAACTCTTGACCTTTAATCTCCAAGCCATCCTTGTGTTGAATAACATTAACACCTATTTTATCTAAACCTTTTGCCATAACATCTAGTCTATCTGATTCTTTTACTCTTAATTCTCCAGCCCCACTTACTCTAGTAACACCTTTTGCATTAGCTGCTGCAATAAACAAAATTGGCATTTCATCAATAATATTTGCCACCCATCTAGAGTTTATATTTATACCATGAAGCTGTGAATGTTGTACCTTTACCCAACCAATTGGCTCATATCCATTGGTTGTGACCACTTTATAGCTGATATTAGCGCCCATTTCCATTAGAACTTCTAAGAAACCTATTCTAGTTGGGTTTAACCCAACACCTTCAATCATAAGCTCTGAATTTGGCATAATTAATGCTGCCACTATTAAAAATGCTGCTGAAGATATATCACCTGGAATAGTTATTGATAATGCCCCCTTATTTTGTGTCTTTGAGAATGCCCCCCAATTATCAACAAAATATTTAAACATTAGCTCACTATGATTTCTAACTATTGCTGGAAGAGTAAATTTACTCTCCCCAATAGCATAAAGAGATGCTAGCTGTAGTGAGCTTTGTACTTGTGCACTAGCCACAGGAATATCATAGTTTATAGCAGACAATGGCCCTTGTAATATCTCTAATGGAGCACAACCAGAGTAAGAATTAATTCTTGCCCCCATTTGTTTTAAGGGGGCAATAATTCTTTGCATTGGTCTAGTGCTTAGTGATACATCTCCAGTTAAAATAGTATTAAATTTTTGCCCTGCAAGAAGCCCGCATAAAAGACGCATTGATGTTCCTGAGTTACCCAAATACAAAGGAATGGGACTCTGCTTTAATCCATGCAATCCTTGCCCATGAACTGTATTTCCTCTAATTTTCACACCTAATAACTTAAGTGCTTGACGAGTACTCTCAACATCTTGGCCCCGATTAATACCCGTTATTTCAACTGTCCCGCTTGATATAGAAGATATAATTAAAGCTCTATGGCTAATCGATTTGTCACCAGGTACAGAAACCGTAGCATTAATACCAAATTTAATACTGGAGCTAGATATTATTTTTTGTATCATATGGTTATTAAACTTTTATCAAAAAAATTGTAAATTCATATACATACCCTAATAAAAACATATAGAACATCATACGGTTGCAGTGCTTTTACAAGCTCATTAAAGCTCATTCTGTTTAATAGAAATTAGCTAACTATTTTCTATTTTTTCTAACTCTTCTTTTATTTCTTCTAGCTTTGCATATGCATGCGTTAGATTTTGTAAATTAATGTCACTTGGCTCTTGCTCATAGTCTTTCTTTAGAACTTCAAGAGATGCCTCGATAGTCTGTTTTTTCTCCATTAGTTCACATGGACATCCATCAGCCATCGCTGCCTGGACATTGAATATATAAAAAAGTATTATCAGTCGACACATCACAGATCTCATGTTTGCCAGTCTCATTTTAGCCCACGCCCCTATAAGAAATAAGAAATAAAGTATGCTATTTTCACACAGTTATCAGTTAATTTACACAATAGTCTATAATTATAGTTAGATAGATTGCACGCGAGCAAGCATGAAAGAAAAACCACAAATAACCGAAGACGAAATGTATCAACTGCTGCGGTCGCAAAATATACAAGAATTCAATGAGAAACTAGAAGCAGGCTTGCCATGCGATTTAACAAACTGTGATTTTCGTAGTTTAGATCTTAGAGGCATCAATGCTAGTAACCTTAATTTACGCAATGCTTATTTTAGAAATACTGATTTACGTGGAATTGACTTAAGAACAGCAGATATAGAAGGCGCAACCTTTGCCAGCGCTAAAATTTCTGGCTGCTATTTTCCAGATAACATTTCTGCAACAGAAATACAGCTTTCTGTTGAGCATGGTACAAGAATAAGAGTCATCCCGGTAACAAAATGAACAATTAAAACTACAGATATACTATAACTCTTGAGCATTAAGCCAATGGTTAAAAGATTATGCTCACCTGGTAAACAACCCATTCTTACAACCTCAAACCCACAATTAGTTAGTAATCAAATATAGATTTAGCAAACTTTAGGATAAATATTTAAGATCTATGTTTCGGTCTATAGCTAGTTGTGCCAACAATTGTATCTAGAAACATTAGATAGAGTGAAAAATATATACAAAAGCATAAAACATCTGTAAATTTCTAAATTATAAAAGTAATACATTAGATCTTCCCTTTAAACCAACAGGTCTTTAAATAAAAATAACTCTAGGAGATATGAAAATGTTATCTTTCAAAGAAGCATACGAAAACTATGAGCACAATCTTATGTTAGCCATGTCACTACATGGTAAGCTACACAAGCTTCTTCAAATGATAAAAAGAGATATTCCTGGAATTTTAATAGCCATAGAAAAAAATTTCCCGGACTCTGCCTATGAAAAAACTAACTTGTATAAAAGAACTGCAAGCGTATCTCGTAGTTTAAAAAAATCAGAATCTATTCTTAATGGTACTGAAGGACTTAGCGATGAAGATAGTATAAAAAATATTGCTAATGAATGTATGGCTTATGCACAACATATTAGATTTTATTTTAGGTTTATAGAATCACTAACAACAATAGCTCAAGAAACGCAATACTCAGATACAGTTCGCACAAATATATTAATGCTAAATAGTAGTATCAATACTCAAAATGCTCCAATTTTAAAACCTAAAAACTCCGCTACTTATGAACAATTCACTAGTCAGATTATATCTGCAACCAGTGCACACTCGCATAGTAGTAGTTCAATTAAGGATGAAGCACCTAAAGGTCCCATAATATTACAGTTATCAGATTCAGTTCAAAGATCTATAAGAAAGAAAGTATCAATGCCAGCCCCCAAACGCTCAGAGAGAATCTTAATGAAAAAAAAAATTACTCCTCAACAACGACCTGGAAAGAAAGCAAAATTATCAAAAATATAATGATAGACTGACTCTGACAGATACCACCGAGGAAATAAGCAGCAATGTCTAATGATTTAAATATTTCATGAAATATCAAATTCTAGCTTTGCAAGTTCTTATGACTTCCAGTTTCTTAATATCTTAATTGGTTGTACTACAGTAACTTTACAAAATCAAAGCTTATCAATGAATTTTATATTTATGCAGCAATTATCAGAAAAAACTAACAACCTTTTCCTATCTAACAATATAAATCTTTGCTGTTTTTTAACTTATCATTTCTTGATTAGATGCAAAGGTCCATAACCATATATGTTTTCATCAGCTGAGCTAAACTTACTAAATCACCTTATGTGTCAAAATTATCTTTTATTCAACCAATTAACGCTTTTAATGCCCTTATTAAGATAGAGCGTTCCGTCAAAACTGAGTCGGAAAAAGAGCAATCTTATGTTAACTCCTTAATTTTAAGCTTCTGTTGAAAGTAAATTATTAAGCTCTTGAAATCTAGGCATAATTACCTTGCGACACTGGGCTCTGGATTTATTTTTCATCCTGAAAAATTGTTTTATCTCTTCAAATGCCGTACAGAATATTAGTGCAGAAAATGGATTTTTGAATCCTTTCGTAACATTGTAATGTAATTTTATCCCTCGGTGATTTTGTTCTATCTTGTTATTCATGTACTTGCTATCTCTGTGTTTTGTATCTGGAAAAACATTCTCAATTGCTGGGTATAACGCAGGCTCTTTATCTGTTGTAATTTGAATTGGTATCACTCCAGTTGTTACTTGTGCTTGTTTGAAGAAATTTTCTGCAGCTTTTTTGTCTCTTGTATCACTTAAATAAACATCAACTAAATTACCTTGCTTATCTATTACTCTATATAAATAACGCCAATTCCCAGCTATCTTTACATAAGTGGCATCAACATGCCACTTACTACCAGACTTACCTTTACGACGTGCACGCAATTTAATACCTAATTCAATGCCAAAAATTTGTACCCAATTATGAACTGTTTGATGAGACAGATATAATCCACGGATAGCCATAAGCTCTACAACATCATCAAGATTTACTTTAAATCGATAATAATAATGTACTGCTAACATCACAACTTCATTAGGGATGCGATGAAATTAAATAAAGTTTCTGTGCGTTCATTATATTGTCTCTTACAATCTTTACAATAACATTCCAAATATCCTAGATTTGTTCTTGTTCTACAAGCTATAATATTGTTAGAATTGCAATGTGGACATTCCATTCTCTTACCTTTATCTATAATTAGAGTAGTTTAATTATAATACGAGATTAGGTCAGAGCAAATACAGACTGAGTCTTTACAACACCACTTGATCGAACAAGACCATAGGTTTATCAAGAAAATAACGAGGCCAACTTTAGGGTTTAAAGCATTTTATTCAGCATCAGCAACACTTGACGGAATCGAATTGCATCATATGTTAAGGAAAGGGCAACATGTTAATGCTGCAAACCAAACTGTGTTTGAACAATTTTATGCTTTGGCTGCTTAATTATGCATGGGGTTTAACGCCCATAAAAAATTTAGGTTATTTTGATCTTTGCGACAGAGCCTCATGATCATGAGCATTAAATGGTGTCAACGCCATCAAAGTAGCAACCTTCGTTGCCATGAACTTTTTCTATGGGGGGGCGGGGTTGACTTCGCTTCATCATATAAACACTTCTTTTTTTTAGTTGCATGCTCGAAAACCCAGGTAATGCTTTTAGTGCGAGTTAATCTTTCGTTCAAGCTAAACCCTATATCATCCCATGGTTTTGGTTCTGATAGCCAGGCGCTAGTTCCTAAAGATTGCTGTACTGTTCGTAGTGGCTGACCAATAAAACCAATTTCCTTTGCCTGTAAATGACCATGGATTTCAGGTGAAACCAGGTTGATAACCTGTGGTGATGCTGTTACTGCAACGGTGAAAATATTATATCTTTGTAGTGCTAAAATAAACAATCCCGCCAATGAGCCTTTTTCAAAAGGCTGATCATTTGCAACGCTAGTTTCAAAGGTTGCTCTTTCCTTAAAGTGAGACAAAAGAGGAAACATATGCATCATTCTTCTAGCATTATATTCAATACTTTCTGATTTGAAGCTGACTTGCCTTTCGTTTAAGGTTATACTTTTATTAACAACACCAGTAAAGCATGCCCCTAAAATAACATGATCAATTTTACTGTTAGTACAATTAATTTCTTCAGCAAGTATCTGAGCATGAGCACGAACTGTTTTCTTTCCCCATATGCCCATACTTGCATACATTGCAGGGTCACAATCATCACCATCCCAGTGGCCGTCAATAATTAATGTGGTGCCAGGTAAGCATTTAGATAAAGCTGCATTAAAAGCTGATCTTGTAGTGACAACAACAGGATTGTCTTCTGCATGACGTAAATAAGTATGAGGTATGCCTTCCATCACCTCTAGTGCAGAATGGAATTCTCGAGTTTGGTGCACATCTATTTGTGCTTTCCTGTTTGTTTTCGAAATAGACATTCTTGATTCTTTTGCTAATTGTATGTCATTAGGGTTGATCACATGAATACGTCGTGTTCCCTCTATCATCCATTGTTTTTGCTGTGTTGGGATATCAAAATCAGTACTCAGCTGTAAATCATTATAATACCAGCGGATCACGTCCCTCCATTCATCAGCACTAGGTCCTTTTATGAAGTCATAATCAATGTTCAAATGATCACACAACTCAATAAGGTTACGCTTTTCAATTAATAGAGCAGAATTTAATATAGGAGTGATTTTTTCTTTTTTAAATTTACCATTAGAAGCACTACATTGACCAAATTTAAATTTATGTATGCCCGGTCCAATTTCACACCTAGAGATAGCAGCCATAATATCTTGCATATTAAAATCTACCTCTGGTGTTAGGCTATGAAAATATAATGTCATCCCACGTCGAGTTAAGGATAAGTCTTTTTCAATTACTTCATCACTCCCTCTCGCAAATGGCTCATGTCTAACGTCAGCTCCAGAACTACTTAAATGAGAATTTGATTGATCTTTAGATGTAAAATTTACTCTTGAAGAATCATTATAAGATGCTGCTGCTGCATTTAATAAAGAACCTTTAACATTTGAAAGAATTATTTTTTTTGTAGTTTTTGATAAAAATAGTTTTTCTGTCTGAGGTTTTGACTCTGCTGCCCCTGAAAGTGAGGACTGCACTGTTCTCTTTGCTACAGCAGCTGAATCTTTTTTTGATGATGACATCATAATTGGTGCCTAATATTATTATTAGAGCGATACTATACAGCAATTAGTCTGGCAACTCAAGGGGCTTGATAAGGCTTTGTCGCAAATACACATTTCCAAATAACTAAAAAACAGCGTTTCGTCAAAACTCAATCATAACTTGTTTTGTCGCAAAGACATCCACTATGATATAATTCGTTCTGTCAAAACTCAGCCAATAACAAGTTAAATATTATTGTTTCCTATCAGTCTATTCTGCATTAGCTAACAAATTATTAAACTTTTTAAATCTAGGCATAATTAAGCCTCGGCACTCTGCTCTGGTTTTATTCTTTGCACGATGGAGTTGCCTTGTTTGTCTCCTTCCAATAAGCGTCTATAGATAATATAAGCCCATAAAGTGTAACGTTAACTCCGTGTTTTAATTAATATTGGAGTTGTTATGAGTCTACCAACACTACAGTTCTTAAGTGTTGAGCTTGATGGTGTCCTTCGTTTCCTTCCAGCAGGCGTGTATAGATAACAAAATTTATCTGCTGATATATATGGCATTATTGTTCTCTACTTTTAATAAAATAATATTATGAATGATTATTTTCTTGTGTATAGATATCTACATGAGGGAACTATTAGGTTTGGCTGGACTGTGTACAACAATTGCACCCTCACCATATCCTGCTTCTTCTCGTCTTTCTTTTTGTGATTCTTTTTGTCCTTTTTCATATGCAGCTTGAAATGTTTTATGAACTAATGATGAATACACCATATCACTGAAATTTTTATAACATTGAAGGTCCCAGTAGGTTTTCTGTTGCTGCAACCTGCCTTTGTCAGGATTTCCATTCATGTAAACATTTAATGCACTTGTTATTTCTGTGTGCCCCATTATAGATGCGATATCAAGAAGAGATATTTGTGTCTTCTCCCTATATTGAATAAGACCTGACTCATCTTGAAGTTTTTCTTTCATTCTTTTTTCCACTTCAATGTTATATTCAGATGCAAGCGTAACAAGCTCTTCATTAAGACTTATTAAAGGATGCAGCGAAACCTCGCGACAAGAAAGTAAAAACTGTACTACATTTAAATGACCATATTGACAGGCAATCCACAAAGGGGTAGCGTCGCCAGCACCCAGACCATTAACAAGGCGAGGCTGCATAGTATTACCAGTCGAGATTCCTAACAGAGCCTTAAGCACTTCCAAGCTGCCATTTCTTGCTACAACATGCATGGGGCCATACCCAAAGTCATCCTGAATAAAACAGTCGGCACCAATAGATAAAAGGTATTCAGCCATA
>JABJGS010000044.1 GCA_018703155.1 Francisellaceae bacterium
AACGATTTTGAGGGCTATTTGAATAACCACCATTCCTGTAAACACCGTCTACTTCTTTAAGTAGAGCATCATCAGAGTTATAAAACCCATATTTAACAACAACATCAAACTCTAAACCTTTAGACTCTTCAACAGTATAAACTGAAGCACCAGGGAATAGTTCTAGAGCTTGGTCAATAAGAGTATGGCTTGGAACTATTACAACAGTAGATATGTCTGTCCGTTGTAACAACTCATTTAACTTATCTATTTCCGCATGATTAGTTGTCTCAATTGCACTAACTCTAGAAGATACCCCTGTCATAGAGGTAATAAGAGCAGAGTAATCATCCTTACCATCAATACCTCCTGCTACAGAGTTCTTCATTGCTAGAATATTATTAGACCATGTTAAAATGTCACCATCACAGCGATACGAGGTATTTAAGTAGTGAGTCTCAAATTCACCTAAGTGCTGCTTGATGTATGGCAATGAAGTTACTGTATCAATCATACTTTGCTGGTTATCAAAACATACTGTCATTTCACAGAAGCCATGCTCATATGCTGAATTTCGAGTATTGACTGTCTCAAATAATCGTTTTAGTGGACCTCTAGGTATATCATGTATTTCGTCAAAAACTAATCCTTGAGACTTACCTAAGGCAGAGTTTAAAGCTTCTACTGTTGGTATATATAACGACAGGTCTATATTGCCACAAGCTTTTAACTCTTCATTGTATATATTGAATATGGTTAATAAACGCCCAGCAACATCTTGATGAATGCTTTTATCACCATGCCAAAATAGTTTTTCTCTCTCGCCAAGAGCTATATATTCATCTGAGGTATACCCAGTAATAATACGCATCTCTTCATAGAGATTAGAGCTAAACCTTTCTCTATCAATATCATTAACTTTAGCTTTCTTTTTTATCCCTACAGCTTTTTTCCAAAATCCTAGTGTCTCTTGTATGCTAGTGCTTAAATTTCCTTTTCCTGATGTTTTTTCTTGTACCCAGGCATGAAACTCTGGATAGGCAACCTTTGGCGCTCCTTTATCAATCCCAACAAAGTCATGCCATGTTAAGCATCTTACACTTGGGTTATCAGTAAAACTTGCTCTTACTTCATCTACGAGTCTATCTTCTTTAGAGATATATAATAAATCAGTGTCACCTTCTTTTAATTTATCCTTTAAGATTTGGCATATGGTTATAGTCTTACCTGAGCCAGGGCCACCTATAATTAGCTTATGGGACTGTCCACTTTCTTCGAGGATTTTATTTTGTTCATTATTAAGAGTTAATAAATTACCTTGAATACATCTAAGTACAGGCTCTTGAGTATGTGCAGATGCAGACTCAAGCTTTAAAATTGCAAGGCTGTCATCCTTATTACGAGAAACATTAACTTTAACAATAGGAGCATCATCTCTACACATCTCTTTTAAAAGAGCATTATTACCTTTGCCCATAACATGCAGTCGGTCATATTTGTGATTGCCCATCTCTCCTAGAAAAACTAGTTTGCCATTAGTGATAGTGAAAATTAACCTTTCTTTACCATCTATTTTTGCAGAGTAAATACTCTTGCAACCAATCTTTTTATCTAGTTTAATCCTAGTTAAAACATCATCTAAAACTTTAAAGTGATTTTCTAAAACAGATACTAAATCACTATTAGCTAGATAAAAAACATTATCGTATCTCATGTGCACTCACTTGTTAGAATTATGATTATTGTTCATTTTTCGACATTAGATATCAAACTAACTGCTCGGTCAAGAATTAAATTAATATTGTTTTTATTTATTAATTTGATGATAAATAAGAATCACCATAAATTATAGCAAACCTTAAATTAAGGCTTAATAAAATATTATTATGCCTTAACCATGAAGAGATTTATTTGCATATGAATAAAACATTTTAAGTGGGCTATATATAAATTTACTAAGTATGCCGAAAAATCTCTTCTTTTAGGTGGAGGGCGAAAGACATTGTTCTGTTTTTTATTCCGGTGTCTTTTGGTTTTGAATGTATTCTTTAACTGTATTTAAAAGTGCTCCCCCGCGGGTGCCAACAAAGTAGCTGGGCTAGCAGAACATTCATTTCTATAGCATACGGCCAACTAGACATTGTCACTATATACAACAATCTATTTTAACATTAGTGAATTCTTAATAAATTTCTTATATATTTCGAGTAAATGCCACTGTTCATATTTCTTGAAAACAAAATCACATGAAGTTTACATAAGGCTGCCTTAAAACATTTTATTCATATGCAAATAAATGCTTTTATGATTAATGGAGATTATTGCTTATATTTAAGGCTAATTTAAGAATTATTATGATTTGTGGTAATTCTTATTTATCATCAAATTAATAAATAAAAACAATATTAATTTAATACTTGACTAAGCAGTTAGTTTCATGCCTAATCTTACAAAAATAACAATCCTTATCTCAATAAAAAGTGAGAAACCATGCAGTTCATCTCAGCAGATAAATTTACCAACCAAATACTTAAGAAAATAGCACTAGGTGATCATTCAGTTTTTTTAGGTGCAACAAACGATGACTTTAATGAAGTAGGTTCACGGAGCATTTTTTCCATCCCCTGGAACCCTCTTTCTTTGGCTTGCAATAATGGTCATGTCTCTATTGTTGACAGGTTGCTTCAAATACCTTGTGTTGCAGCTAATGCTGCCGTTCACGAGAACCGCGCCCTAATCGCTGCAGCTGAAAATGGACATATCACTATTGTTAATAGATTACTTGAAATTCCTAGTGTTACAACTAATGCTGCAGCCCTGGATAACCAAGCTCTAATTTCTGCAGCAGAACATGGACACATCGATGTTATCAACAGGCTCCTTAAGATACCTAGTGTTGCGGCAAATGCTGCAGCCTGCAACAACCTGGCTTTAATATTTTCAGCAAAAAATGGTTATTTACAGACTGCAGACAAATTGCTTGAAATTATAAGTGTTACTGAAAATGCTGCAATTCGAGATAACTACGCGTTATCCCTTGCAGCAGAAAATGGTCATATTGACATTGTCAAAAGGCTACTTAAAATATCGAGTGTTGCAGCCAATATATCTGCCAGAAACAACTACGCCTTAGTTTCTTCAATAGAAAATGATCACTTAGAGATATCATACATACTCGCAAGCCTCCAGTGGCCAAGAGGGAGCATTGATATACCTGGGTATTTGCAGGGATGCCTTCCAGCAATATACCAAGGGGCACAAATAGCTTCTGGCAAAAAAGAATTTGAAGAGATAGTTAAGTGCTGGATAAGAGGCATGCCTGCAAATACTACTAATAATATTCATTATCCAGGACATGATACATCCTCTCGATACCTTGTTCGTATTGATGAATATAATGCACCACGAACTATAATGCAGTATGCTGGATGCAGAAATATCGTTAGTGAAGCTAAAAATGAAAAGAACGTGAACAGTGGTATGAACACCCTATTATATTCATCAAATCTTCATAGAATATTTCAAAATGCATATGAAAATGGACAAAAAGAAAACAAGGAAAGTTCAGGTTATGGAGAGGAAGCAATAACTATATACAAGCCTAGGAAACATATTAAGACTGGAATATGAAAGCTCTAGTGAAATTAATCAACAACATACCCCTCTAGATATAGTTATGCGAAAAAAGACTCTATAGTATTTAATTCAAAACAAGTAATTTAGTACTACATATAAATGTATCTTTAAAGTACAACTCATTTCATCTACCTTGCAGCAATATACTCTTGCCTCCTTTCTTGATTTCTTGCTTGCTTGCTTGCTTGCTTGCTTGCTTGCTTATCTATATCTTGGCACTTACCACAAACTTAAATACAATTCAAAATGACATCCATGGCAGCAAGACACTTACTCTTGTGAATAAATTTAATGAGATTAAAACACCTCGAATATAACCATCGCCCGGCCTGAAGATAAAGAAATAGACACATTATTATTGGCGGTCATATTCCTTATACTTGCTTTATTATTTATACATAAATTATAATTATCAAGCTCCCACTTCAATCCACAACTAGACACTACGGCTCTTGGGTAAGGCAATATAGAAATGGTGGAATTTATTTTCAATGTTGCAGTAAAATCCGTAGAAATAAATATTCCAAACTTTAATTTGTCATGGCACGCAGAGTCATGGAATAAGAAGTTATCATGCCTTGCAATAACCTGTAAATTATATAATGTATGCTCTAACTCACCACCACTAACTCCAGTTACGATACAAGGCAATAATTTTCTTTTTTGCATTACATTTAAAGATTTTTCAAAATCAGTGTAATTTTGATTGGGAC
This sequence comes from Francisellaceae bacterium, assembly GCA_018703155.1. Lineage (GTDB taxonomy): Bacteria > Pseudomonadota > Gammaproteobacteria > UBA6186 > Azoamicaceae > JABJGS01. Next base: position 4,329 of record JABJGS010000044.1, read on the forward strand.
TTCTAATATATTCAATATTGTTTAATTTATCATTACTTTCAATTGAATCTCCATCTCCCACAATTAAATCAGGTAGTATGTTTAATTTTAACACTTTATTAACTGCACCATCAGCAGCAATAACAGGTAAATTCTTGAATTTATTAAATACCCCTGCATTATGAACATCACCATTCAAGCACAGAATACTTTTTATATTTTCCATTACTTGTTCAAGTTTTGGCATAATAGTACTTTATAGTAATCATCCAAATAGAAAATATAACCATTAGAATATTTGCCCAAAATACAGCCGCACTATTTGCTAATAACCCATAAACCACCCATAAGACAGAAGTTATTAGAAATATAACAAGCATCCAATATGATAAATCGTTCACGGATCTAGTTTGGTGACTTTTAATTATTTGAGGTAACAGTGATATGGTTGAAGTAAATGCGGCTAAAAAACCAATTATTTTAATCATCATGAACTCAATTCCTACGCAGTTTTTCTGTTCAGGTTCAGCGAGTATAATCTCAGCCATATATGGCACCCCGTGAGTAACACAGGTATTTAAAAGCAAGTTGACAATTTTGTCAATATATTTTCATTCCTGATGTTTAATAGCATACATTAACATGGAAAGCTTTCAAACACACTACACAAGCTTCCTTATATCTTTACAATTATTCACCCGTATACTAAAATTTTTCACAATAAAGTTATCTATAGTTGACCCCAACAAGAACTTAGCATAATGAACCAGTTGCAACCATGAACGCTAAGCTAACTAAAACTCTATTATTTTTTCTGGCATTAACATTCATTTCATTCGCTACACTTTCAATGAAAAACATTTGGCCCTTGCCACTGCGTCTACACGAGAATTAGAAAGTGATATATACCACAAATCAACATCTGTAAAATACAATTTAATACTTACCGGCAGAACCAAAGAAAACTAATTGATTTGCGGAATAAATTAATATCAAATTATTGATTTTTCACAGATAGAAAATATCACTAAGGTTATTTCTAAAATTAAATCAAAGGTATAGTTTTTATAGCCTCCCCCCTTATTAAGAAATTGCTTCCAAGGGATATCTCCCTGCCCTAAAGGACAAGGCATTTGAAAGAACCATGAGCATTATATCGGAGGCAAGAGGGGCTGTTGTTAAAATGTATGATACAACTAAATCTTGATCTGGCACCATCACAGATACTATCTACATAAAAAATTTAGGCAGTACAAGGAGATGACTGACAAGGATGGAGTCTTCCACCTAGTTAATACGAAAGACTTGTAAGTGTATATTGAAGAAGAAAAGAGATTAGCATTACCTCTAACACTATAGGAAAAGACACAACTATAGAGATAGACAGGCAACAAGAAGTTGCCATCAAAACAATGCAAAGAAAAGTGTAAGAAACATCAACATCACTTTAAGATAGGTGATTTGCTTCTAACTTTAAGCACCTGGCCTTCTGCGCTTATTTGAGCTGTATATAGTCATTGCACCCTCACCATACCCGGAGCGTTTCTTGTTTTCTTTTTGTCCCACTTCATACGCAGCTTGAAATCTTTTGTGAAGCCATGAAGAATACAGCAAGGTATTCATGCCATAGCTAACCCTAATCTCACTTTCAGATTCTTTAACAACATCCCTGCATCCTGCATATTGCATGATAGTTCGTGGTGCATTATATTTATCTATACGAACTAAGTCTTTAGAAAGACTCTCATACCCAGGGTAATAAATATTATTAGTGTTATTTGCTGGGTTTCCTCTTATCCAGCACTTAACCATACCTTCAAACTCTTTCCTCCCAGAAGCTATTATTGCTCCTTGATATATGGCAGGAAGACATTTATGCAAATCCATAGGCATATCAATTACCCCCCTTGGCCACTGAATTTTTGCTAGGGTGTAGGCTATTTCCCTGTGACTGTTTTGTGCCGCCATACATAAGGCCTCATTATCATTATATGCAATATCAGCTACAACATTTGACATCTGAAGCAATCTATTAACAACATCAAAATGACCATTTTTAGCCGCACCTCTAAGGGACCTGTTATTTGAGCTTGACGCATGAGCTGCAATATCAGGTATCTCAAGCAATCTATTTAAAACATCAAGATGACCATTCCATGATGACATGTGCAAGGCATAGTAATTATTAGTTCTTACATAGGATGCAACCCTTTCTATTTCGAGCAATCTAATAACAACATCAAGATGACCATTTTCAGCTGAAACGAAAAAAGAATAATTATAATTAGCTGAGCTCTTAGCTAAGATCCCGGGTATTCTAAGTAATTTATTAACAATTTTTAAATGACCATTCTCTGCTGCCATGCATAAAGAATGATTCTGACGGTCATTTTCCGCCTTGGATACAACTTTCGGGATTTCAAGCAATTTATTAACAACATTTAGATGACCATTATTGCAAGCAATGGCGAGTGCAGACCACTCTTTGTATTCATATTCCTCAGTTAAATCAAAAGCATTTTCTGCTGTATCTACAAAAACAGCCTCATCACCTTCGGCTATTTTTTTTAATATTGGATTAGTGAATTCGTCTGCTGGTATATACATAATTGCCCTCTATTTTTAATGAAACAATATTATGGATGCGTAATTTTCTTGTATATTTATATTTACATAAAGGAGCTCTTAGGTTTGGCTGGCTTGTGCACAACCATAGCACCCTCACCATACCCGGCTTTCTCTTTATTTTCTTTTTGTGATTCTTTTTGTCCTTTCTCATATGCAGCTTGAAATGTTTTATGAAGACTAGAAGAATACAACGAAGTGTTCATGCTATAGTCAATGCTATAGTCAATGCTATTCTCATGCTCAGTTTCATTAACTACATCTCTATATCCTGCATACTGCATGATAATTCTTGGAGCATTATATTTATCAATACGAACAAGGTCTCTAGAGTATGTATCACGGCTGGGGTGATGTATATCGGCAGCATTGTTTACAGGCGCGCCTTTTATCCAACACTTAGCCATAGCTTCAAATTCTTTCATTCCTGAAGCGATAACCGCTCCCAGGTATATTACAGGAAGGTATTCATGCAAATCATCTGGCATGTCAACAACTCCCCTTGGCCACTGAATCTTTGCTAACGTATATGCTATTTCTACATTGCAATAATATGCTGATATGCGCAAAGAAAGATTATTATTAACTGAAATATTAGCTACAATATCCGGTATCGCTACCAACCTATTAATAATATGGCTGTGACCTCTCTCTGCCGCCAACCGCAAAGCTCTATTCCCATTAACTGCAGCACTATCTTCAACTGCTGATATTTCAAGTAATCTATTTGTAACATTCAAATGTCCATTTTCAGCGGCCCAACTCAATGCCTCATTATTATATGATGCAGCATTATCTAGAACCTCTGGCATCTCAAGCAATCTATCAACAATATCAAGATGCCCGCTCTTTGCTGCCGACCGCAGGGCAGAGCTATCTTGAGCTGCAGCATTATCTATAACAGCGGGTATTTCAAGCAATCTATTTACAACATCTAAATGTCCATTTTCTATTGCCCAACTGAGTGCATCATTCTCATTAGCAGCAGCATTACCTAAGACCTCAGGTATCATAAGCAACATATTTACTATATCTATATAGCCATGTCTTGATGAGAGACATAAGGCCAAATTGTTACTAGCCGCAACATTACATTCGACAGCAGGCATTTTAAGCAATTCCCTTACGACTTCGGTACAACCATTATTGGAAGCCACAAGAATTGAGTTCCAATTCATAAACCCACAACGCTCTGTAAGATTAAATTCATTACCTGCTGCATCTAAAAATACAGACTCATCGCCTTCTGCTATTTTTTTAAGTATTGGGCTTCTAAATTTGTCTGCTGATATATATGGCATTGCTGTTCTCTACTTTTAATAAAACAATATTATGAATATGTAATTATCTTGTGTATTCACATTTACATGAAGGAGCTCTTAGGTTTGCTTGGCTTGTGTTCAACCATCGCAGCATCATCATATCCAGAAGATTTCTTTTGTCCTTTCTCATATGCAGATTGAAATGTTTTATGTGAATTTGAAGAATACAATAGTGTATCGACGTGACTATCAGCCCTGCCCTCATTTATTGGCTCACACCGATTTCTTCTGCATGACTTAACTGTACCTTCAAACTTGATTTTTGCCGCATTTATTTGTTCTCCTTTACGTATCTGGGGGAGATATTTATGTAAATTTGCCGGAATATTAATCTTACCCCTTAGCCACTGAAGCTCTGCTAGCATATAAGATATTTCAAAATGACCATTTTCCGCTGCAAAGCGTAAGGCGCGGTTATTAGCTGTGCCGGCATTGGCTGCAACCCCTGGTATTTCAAGCAATCTGTTGACAACATCAAGATGACCATTTGCGGCAGCCAAGTACAAGGATAAGTGATTAGCAGCAGCCAGGTCCTTAGCAGCGGCCAAGTGCAAGACTAAGTAATTAGCAGCTGCGGTATTTGCTTCTGCAACTTTGGTCATTTCAAGCAAAGCATTAACAACGCCAAGGCGACCATTTTTTGCTGCTAATCGCAAGGCATAACTATAATTAATTGCAGGATCAGCTAAGACTTTCTTTATCTTGCGATCAATTTTTTGAAGGATTGGTCTATTAAAATCATCAATCGCTATATTGTAGGAAATCGACTCATCACCTTCTGCTGTTTTTTCAAGTATTGGATTGGTAACTTTATCTGCTGACATATATGGCATTATTGTTCTCTATTTTTAATGAAATTATATTATGGATGCGTGATTTTCTTGTGTATTTATATTTACCTGAAGTAGCCATTAGGTTTGGCTCGCTTGTGTACAACTATCGCACCTTCGCCATATCCTGCCTGTTTTTTGTTTTCTTCTTGTGATTCTTTTAGTCCTTTCTCATATGCAGATTGAAATGTTTTGTGAAGATGTGAAGAATACAATAATGTGTTCATTCCATGGTCAGCTCTACTCTCATTTCTAGCTTCCTTAACCACATCTCTACATCCTGCATACTGTATAATAGTTCGTGGCGCATTATATCCGTCAATGCGAATAAGATTCTGTGATGGGTTGCCATGGCCAGGGTAATGAATATCACTAGCGCTGATTGCAGGCTTGCCTCGTATCCAGCACTTAACCATGCCTTCAAATTCTTTTTTCCCAGAGGCAATAACTGCTCCTTGATATATTTCAGGAAGGTATTCATGTAAATCATTTGGCAAGTCAACCACTCCTCTTGGCCATTGAAGCCTTGCCAATATGTAAGATATTTCATTATGCCCATTTTGCACGGCCATACGTAAGGCGCCGATATTAATAACTGTATTAGCCACAACCGTAGGTATTTCAAGTAATCTGTTTACAACATCAAGATGCCCCTTTAGTGATGCTGCACGAAGGGGGTAGTTATGATTAATTGAGGCATTAGCTAATACATCGGGTATTTCAAGTAATCTATTAACAACACTAATATGACCGTTTTCAGCTGCAGCGCAAAAGGGATAACTTCTCATGGCGGAAACATTATTTTGAACTTGCGGTATTTCAAGCAATCTGTCTACCACATTAAGATGACCATACTCTGCTGCGAAGCGTAAGGCGCCGTTATTAACAGCCGTAGCATTGGCTAGCACCTGCGGTATTTCAAGCAACCTATTTACAATACATAGATGACCGTTTTGTGCCGATCGCCACAAGGCGTAGTTATCATTATCTGTAGCATTACCTAAAACTTGCGGCATCTCAAGCAATCTATTTACAACATCAATATGACCATTATTGCAAGCTAAGGGAAGTGGCCTGAAAACACCTAAAAACCATAAGTCCTCCTCTGTCATATTAAGTTCATCGTCTAATGCATCAAAAAAGACTGATTCATCGCCATCTGCTATTTTTTTAAGTATTGGGCTTCTAAATTTGTCTGATGAGATATATGGCATTACTGTTCTCTTTGTTGTTATTCTTTAGGCAATAGTAACTCAACTAAATTCTACGTTCAACATGATTATCTTTATTTCCTTATTTATCAAAACTGTAATAAATTAAGGTTTTATCTTTGTATTCAACACCTAAAATAATCATCAAATATAGACTTTACCCCCCTGGCTCACAAAGCAATTTATTCACATATGAATCAATTGCTTTAATATAACTTTTCGTAGCCTCTACATAACAGTATCGAAAACCGCAAGACAAGAGACATCTCTCAACTCTAATGTTAAAATTGTCCCTCTGGAGGAAGTAATTTCATATTTTTGGAAAAAATCTAAACTTGAGCAAGAATGGCATTCTCAGTAAAGAGGAGTGGTCTACAGCATTTTGAGAATCTTTTATTGGTCCACTTTAAGATTCGTGCTAACCCCTAAGATTCAACCTGGCGGAAGCATTGCCATTATCTCAGGTATTACTTCTTAATACTACATCCCCAACCATCCCAATAGCAATGTTATACGAATTGCCTCGAGCAGGTATCTTGAAAACCTTGTTCATTTTTTTTGGAAAAAAATTAGAGTTAATTATATTTCTCCAGGACCTACATTAACCGTTCTTCATATAAACAAAATAAAAAATCAGCACAATTCAAAAACATCATGCTTGGAAAGCAAGTGGCCAAATAAACAGATCATATGACTTTAAATACATATGGCGAACCTGAAGATAAATAAAATTCAACATCATTATCATTATCCAATAAATCAATCTATTTAAATGGAGTTAAGATACCTATAGATGGAGTGGAGTCAAATTTCAGATTAACATATTATGTGTTATTTTTGACACCCTCCTCCCCATAAATGGAGAGGGTTTCATAGGGTCAGATGTGCTGCAATATTAAATACATATTATGCTTTATGCTTTATAATCTACAATTCACCCATCTATCAATTCATATCCATATGAAAAACTTACACTTCATAATGCACCATGCACTGTTTAAATTTGCCCATTTAAAATTTCAAGATGATTCAGATATATTACCGGCTCATCGACAAGATCCATTACATTAACCCTGAATTTCAAAGTGAGCTTCTGCTTTGTATTTTCCTCATGGATGGAGATTTACGTTTTTTCAGATTATCTTCGTTATTTTGCACTGTGGAGCCACCTAGAGAAGCACTGTATTGCGGCATTGGCATTTCTTCATCCCCAAACACGGAACCCCTATCCCTGCCTACAGCACTCTTGATTATATCAATAGGGGCTGTTTTTGGCTCAGGTTTTGGCGGAAAAGGTTTTACACATTGCTCATGGTCAAGATTCAAAACGCTGCGTGGAGACAAGCTTGATAAGGTTTTATGGTCAGGCTCATTAAAACAAAATCTTCTAAAACTTGTTTCTGACCTTTCAATAACAGGAAATATCGCAGAGTTTATACGACCTAATGAAATCTCCTGATCATTTATTGGCAAATATAAAACATTACAATTCGACATTAAATATCTCAGCAGAGAAGGTTTTGCAATGACAGCTATTCCGCTAGCCATAGATAAACCTCTTAATTTTGTCTGCGTTTCCTTTCTAATGACCACCTTCATTTGAGATCCCTTAGGTGTATCTCCATATTGATTTTGACAACTCAACATTGCAGCTTTATGACTGCGTATAATTTCGTCCTCAAATTTTTCTACCATTGCACATTCACGGTGCAAACTTTGGTCTGGACTAATCGCATCATAAATAGGTTTAAATCTATCAGTAATAGGATCATCATATTGCAATTGGTATATGACAAACGCGCCATTATGTGCCCCCCCATTACCTCCATTACCACGATTATAACGACCATCGCTATTATAATTTGAGGCTGTGCTCTTTACATACAGCTCTGCGTCTCTATAATTTTTAAATATACAAATTTGATTACTACAACCTTGCTCTAGGTGCCCAAGCATCGATTTCTCATTAACCTTTCTAGTAAAAAAAGACCCAGGTTCAATATCATAAACTCTAACATTGAATTGTGACGTCAATGACGTAAATACTCCATAATATGTATATACTGGCGGCGGCTCACCTGCTTCTTCAGTGCTCACCAGAGCATACCCTTTTGCTGAGGGAGTCTCTTCATCCATACCTATACTAAAATGTTCCGGGATTAATTTTGATGCGATATCACATATTCTTTTTATTAACATATTCATGCCTTCTTTATTATAAAGTAGGCGACATCCTATCAAAAAATTAATATTTTGCAACTTTATTATATATCTAATCATAAAGCGTGATTATCTATTTATTAGCAACATGCTTATAATATATTATCAAATTGATATTGAAATTCAATCAATGCAAATCATACCCATTACATTCTGACGACATTCATCAGAAACATAATAAATGACCAGATCAAGGAGTTACATAACTCCAGCCAATTCCGAGAGTTACAACATCTTCAGGATCGCCACTTATCATATTATTGATGAATCAGCCGATAACTTCCTTTATAGTTGACTTTATATTTTATATTTTATATTTTATTTCTTATTTATTACATTCATAAGAATAAATATGCCTCCCAACATATAAAGATATATTTAATATCTGCATCTTTGATATGCCAATGATTTATGAAACATTAAGGTAATATGCCCAAGCAAACCACTAGGTTACAACACAACACTCTTACTACAGTATCAATTGAAACTGTTAATTGTTCCTCTGCATCAAGTAACTGTAAAGTTCAATTTTGTACATATTATTTAATTTTTGATTTTATGATTTTTTTAAGTTTAAAATCACAATAAGCAAAAACTCAACCTGGAAGCTCTGCAGCTGCAGTATACCAAGAAAGATTTCATTTCCGTGTAGCTTAAAAAAAGATAAGCAAGCTTACAGTTTTGATGATTTTCCAGATTTAAAACAAAGCTCAACAACAGATAATTCAGCAGCCGTCTCTAATATACACTTAAAAAAAGATAATACAGCCAGCCACTAACTTCAATTACTGCATTCAACTGGCATTTACAATTACATAAATCTCAGGATACTCAACACTCTAGTATAAATGTATTTATTATGCCCACTACATAGAGCACACACTGCTCAACACTAGCGTAGGAATGCATCTAACCCACATACAAATCAATATACCTCAAGCATAGATAAAGTTCATTCATGGAAAATTGTAACTAAAAAGAAAAAACAAGCCGAAAAACACTTGAAAACCTAAAATATATTAACAGTGTAAAGTAGCAACTATATTCTTAATATCTAGTTAGCTTCAGTTTGATATTTTTGATAGTTCAATTGTTTAGGATCTGCGATATTACTGCCAGGACTTAGTACAACTAATATTTCTGAAGATAACGCTGTAAAATCAGCTCTGAAATGTACTGAGCTTTTTAAACAAAGAATATGACGTTCCGATGGATCAATACCCATATAGTGGAAAATGCTTCTATCTGCCGCTTGCATTTTACGGCTGGAAACAATAACTTCAACACCCTGATAATCTAAGCATGCCATAGGCCCAAGATCTATTTGGCAACCTTTATAATATGGACCAGTACCAATAAATTGGCCTAGCCTAATAGATATGATCTTAAAAGTTCCACATAAAGGCGATTGGTTTGGAGTTGATGTTCTCCCTCCTAATGTTAACTCTATGTTGTCTCCTTCATAGTGGTTAGCAACTACTTCCATACTAATAGGATCGCAAACCATAGCAACCACTGTAGATTTAAGTTTGCGCTCTGCAAATATTTTAATAATTTCAACAACATCTGAGCTTGCACCACCACCAGAATTATCCTGTGTATCAGCAAATATAATTGGTCCTGGACGTGATAGCGAATAATCTATAGCTTCTGTTGCAGACCAAAGCTTACCATTGAAATCAGGTTTTGCTTGAATAATATCATGCTCTACTATCTTAATTATTTCATTAACATCGCTCTCTTTTGCCCCATAAGAACAAATTGTGGGTCCAAGATAATCTACATCAGATAATGGAAATGCTGGACAAAAAGAAATAATCGCATCATATTTATTTTGTAATTTTTCAATATTAGTAAAAATAGTACTCATTGGTTCAATAGTACTACATTGCCAAGGTAGTGGAATTTGAAAAGGCAATAGTTTAAAAGCTTTATATGATAGCCCTGCTATATTATGCACTAAGATTTGGCAAGCAAGTTTCCCAGTATCAGCCATATCTATATGTGGATATGTTTTATAAGAAAGCAATAGATTGCTGTATTCAAACATATCTTTACTAACATTAGCATGATAATCAAGACTTACAATAATAGGAATTGTGCTATCTAGCTGCTGGCGCATCTGCTTAATAAGAGAACCATCTGGATCATCTTGATGCTCTGCTACCATAGCTCCATGCAAATCAAGATAAATAGCATCAGGTTGGCTCTCAATAATCCCCGTAATAATTTTCTGGCTTATCATCTCAAAGGCATCTTTATTAACAAGACCAGATGGTGGCGCAGAGCACCAAAGAATTGGAACAACCTGTACATGCTCATGTGCTGCTTGCTCAATAAAACCACTCATCGGTATATTCATACCAGAGAGTAAATTCAATATCTCCCGGCCTTCGCATAATTTTGGCCACACATCTGCTTGCTCAAAATCTTCTAGTACAGTTTTCTGGGTTGAAAAAGTATTAGTTTCATGTTGAAAACCTGCTACAGCAATACGCATTATCTCTATCCTGTGATAGCTCTATTTAAAACTTGATGATAATCTTCTACACTCCAGATAGTAGGGTTCGTAGCAGAGCTTGCATCTAAAAAAGCTTCATTGGAAATTAAATCTAAATCAGTTATTGGAATGCCAATATCAGATAAAGTATTAGGGATCTCGAGTTCATGTCTTAATTTAACAATCCAATCAATAAAAGTAGCACCACTTGGATTTGGCAAACTAAATATTTTACACAAGAACTCAAGTTTATGCTCTATAGCTGGCAGATTATGTTGCAAAACGTATGGCAACAATACAGCATTCAATAGACCATGATGTTTCCCGTAATGTGCCCCTAAAGGATGTGCTAGTGCATGTACAGCTCCTAGACCTTTTTGAAATGCTGTTGCTCCCATAATAGATGCTGACAACATATGTGTTCGTGCCTCTAAATTATTTGGCATCGTATATGCGATAGGTAAATAGTTGAATATTTTCATCATAGCATCAATACTAATGCCATCTGCCATAGGGTGATAGGCAGGCGAACAGTATGCCTCTAAATTATGTGTAAAAGCATCTAATCCTGTAGCTGCAGTCAAATGTGCAGGCAAACTAAATGTAAGTTCTGGATCTGCAATAACTATATTAGCTATCAAATCTGGATGGAAAATTAATTTTTTCCTCTTTTGCTCTTCATCTAAAATTACAGCAACTCGTCCTACCTCTGCTCCAGTACCACTAGCTGTTGGTATAGCAATGCTCGGGGCAATTCCTTTGGTATTTACCTTTAAGTAATTATCACCCTTATCTTCAAATTCCCACAGCTCATGAGTCTGCTTAGCCATTAATGCAATTGCTTTTCCTGCATCAAGAACACTGCCTCCGCCAAAACAGATCACCGCATCATGTTTATGATCTCTAAATTGCTTCAAACCATTTAAAACATTTACAAGAGTTGGATTTGCTGCCACATCTAAATAAACACCATGATGAATAGTGTTTTTCTTTAATATATCAATTATTTGTTGGAAACAAGGTTGCTCAGACAAAAAACGATCCGATACTAATAAAGGATTTTTTGCATTGATGATGGTACAACAGCTTGCTATATCATTTAATCTACCTGCACCAAAATAGATAGTGGTTGGATAGTTCCAAACAGCAGTGTATTTATCCACTTTCTTACTCCCCCAACAAAAAGGCACGAGGTCTAGTTAATTGGTCATAACCTAATTTCGATAAACTATAACCAAGACCAGAGTCCTTCACTCCAGACCAAGGTAATGCTGGGTCAAGATAATCACAGCGATTAAGAAAACAGGTTCCAGCATCAAGATGCTGTGCTAATTTGAAGGCATGTTGTTTATCTTCACTCCAAATAGATGCTGTTAAACCAAATTTACTGTCATTCATATATTCGAGTGCTTGTTGATCATTGTCAACAGAACTTATCGTCACAACTGGGCCAAAAATTTCTTCTTGTTGAATTGGCATATTTTGTGTAACTTTAGTTAAAATTTGTGGTGAAAAGTAAGGTAAATTAGAGCTTACTTTTAATAAAGACTGGGCACCTTGCAAAATAGCCTCAGCAACCATGTTTTGAACATTTTGTGCACCAGACAGACTTGCCATAGGACCTAAATCAATATTATGCTCTAATGGGTTTCCTAAATTATAGTCTTTTGTTTTAGCAATAAAAGCTTCCAAAAAATCATTATGAATTTCTTTATGAACATAGATTCTTTCAATTCCACAACAAGATTGACCAGAATTAAAAAAAGCACCATCAACTAAGCCATCAATTGCTTGTGATATATTTGCAGATGAGCATACATATGCAGGATCTTTACCACCCAGTTCAAGAGCACAGCCAATCAATGCATTCGCGCAATATTGATAAACTTTTCTGCCAATATCAACAGAGCCTGTGAATACCACAAAATCAACCATCTTTTTGGTGATCAACTCTTCACAACTATCATGATCAAGATGAAGATACTGAAATGCACCTTCTGGAAGACCTGCTTGTTGAAAAGCTTTGTGCATTTGCTCTGCACAAAGTGGTGTTTGGCTTGCATGCTTCAAAATCACCATATTCCCTGCCATAAGGGCTGGAATAATACTATTAATTGCCGTCAAATATGGGTAATTCCAGGGTGCTATAACAAGGATTATACCTTTAGGTCTACGCTCTATATGACGCTGTTCATCTACTTTAGTCCATGATAGAGCTTCTTCAGCAGATTCAATCATATATTCGGCACGTTGAGCCAGACCTTTAATTTCTAATGGACCTTGATTAATTGGGCGCCCCATCTGCCATGCAAGTTCTGTTGCAATAGTGCTTGCATTCTCACTCATAATATTAACAAATTTATTAAGCACTAATGATCTTTGCTCTACACTTTGCATCTGCCAGTCTTGTTGTGTGGCTTTAGCCAAAGTAATAGCTTTCTGAATTTCAGCATTCCCAGCATATGCTCGTGTAGCATACACGCTACCATCTATAGGTGTGATCACATCAAAATTTTTTGTCATTATAGCTCCGTCAAATAATTTCAAAATAACGTTTTAATTGCCAATCTGAAACCGCTTGGTTAGCTTGACGTTGTTCCCATTTCCTAGTGGCTGAGAAATGCTCAACAAAAGTATTACCGAATAGCTCTTTAGCAACCTCTGACTGAGACAGTTTATCAGCTGCCTCGCCTAATGTTTCCGGAAAAATTTGCTCAGGTGAGGCATCATGTTTGTAGGCATTACCAGTTAATGCCTTGCTTGGTTGTAATTTATTTTCCATACCATAACATCCAGCAGCAAGTACCGCTGCCAATACAAGATATGGGTTAGCATCAGCGCCAGGAATACGACACTCGACACGCTGACTGGAGGCTGAGCCAGTTATGGCTCTTAGTGCACAAGTTCTATTCTCAACCCCCCATGTTGCCGATGTCGGTGCCCAAAATCCAGGTACAAGTCGGGCATAAGAATTAACAGTAGGTGCTAACATAGCGATACAATCAGGCAAAACTGTCTGCAGTCCAGCAATAAATAATCTCATATTTCTTGAGATATTATTATCTTCTTCAGAGTTATAAAAAACAGGTCTACCTTCAAGATCGGTTAAGGAACAATGCACATGCCCTCCGTTACCTGAATACTCAGTGGACCATCTAGCCATAAAAGTAGCCATGATTTCATGACGTTGAGCCGCTATTTTTGTTAGTGTTTTAAATAATGCCGCTTTATCAGCTGCGGCAAGACCATCTGAAGCACAAATGGCAGCTTCCAGAACACCTGGACCGGTCTCTGTATGCAGACCTTCTAGTGCAATATCAGATTGTTCACATACATCTATAAGCTCATTATTAAATTCACTAAAAACTCCAGCTCTAATTGCAGAGTAACCAAATGATCCAGTCGACATTGGCTCTAAATGTTGAAAATTCTTCTCCATAATACTTTTAGGAGATTCATTAAAACAAAAAAACTCATATTCTAAAGCTGCAATAGACTTAAACCCAAGGTTTTCTAATCTATTCAATACACGCTTCAATAAGCCTCTTGGGCATATTTGATCAACAGGGGCACATGCTTCACTTAAAATGAGCAAGCCTCCATATTCAAAAGGATATGCTCGGCATGTTTCAGGAAGCAAAAGAACTTTAGCATCAGGGTACCCTGTATGCCAACCAGTAAAATTAATATTATCGTAAAGAGCGTCTCCGCAATCCCAACCAAAGATAACATCACAAAAACCTAAATTATTCTTAAGCCCATGAATAACTTTTTCTTTACGCAACCGCTTAGAACGAAGAACACCATCAATATCGAAAATACCAACATGGATATGAGAGTTTGGCTGCTGTTCTAGATAAGATTGGATATTGCTAGCATTGAGATTTAATTGACCAGACATTCCCAAATTCCCTTTGGTTTATTGGTTGAAATTGGATTCTATCACAGTGTTGACCACACTGCATCTTTGCCAACCAATTGCAACTATAAACTAATTTGTCTTGCAAACCATGCATTTTTCTAGCAACAAGACCAGAGCTAATATTAATACAAATAGTTCCAATTCCACGGATGAAATAAACCCCATTATTGCGTTCAACAATCAAGACAATTCGAATACAATTAAATAAGGAACCAAAGATTAATATCAAAATCACAATATGGTAATTTTAAATTATATGATGATAGCAAATTATATTTATCAAATAATCTAATAAGTAGAATTCTCAATATTAGAGGCCATTACAAGCTGGGGACATAACAAACAACATCAACTCATAATCTAAAAATACTAATTAACTATAATTTGGCTTCTTTGCTAAATCAATCCATATTGGTTCTTGTGGGTAATTTCTATTTAAAATATCTGGCAAATAATCTGGTAATACTACAGGATAAATAATTTCTGTCGACTGCTTTATATCATCCAAGGTAAACCATGCAGTCTTCTCAATGACTTTTTGTTCTTCTTTAGTTAAATACTCCAAGGTTGTATCCGACGTCTCAGTATAGGCAACAACAAATTTCTGTTTTAATCTTTTCATTTTACCAGATAATACCATATCGAATTCACCAAACCATACTTGAGGACCAAAAATGACATCTTTTTCCTCCAGACCAGTTTCTTCTTTTAGCTCCCGGATGGCCGTCTCCATTAGTTGCTCACCAGGCTCTGATTCCCCACCAATTGGGAACCAAAATTTTCCATAGTAAACACCTTCCTTGGTAGTTGTTGTAGGATCATCCGCACACATTAATAGTAACTTATTTTGATCGTTTATTAATAATAACCTTACACTATTATGTATTGGTAATTCACTACTCATTTTTCACCTCTATTAATTTACCATATTTTGGTCATTAAATTTTCTAAATATTCAATTCAACTTAACTTAAGCTGAGTATCAAAAAACATTTTCCAACTTCATTACAAACTCTTAATTATTTTTTATTGTATACTCTATCATACCGGTTCATCTTATCATTACCTATACTTTACAACCTACTTAAATCATTCGAATATTGGTATTATCTTAATAACATCACGCGCCTTTTACAATTACAACAATTCTCACCTTTTAGCTACATGTGCAATATGAATCATATTAAACTTTGAAGCAATATTGCTATCAAACCTTATATCTACTTTGATTGGAACCACACTTCCCATATGTTTTAGGAAATATATTAATAAGAAATAAATACAAAATTGTCCAAGAAAATATATTTCCACTATCACAATATCATTCAAAAGTTTCAACAAAATACATGCTATGTTTTTTCTAGGTCAATCAATATATTAATATATTGACAATAACTATTGCTTATAACTCACAGCGACACTTAAACATTTTTCACTATAACCTATCCACCCGCTCCTTTTTTTAATTTCTAAAACTCTTTTACCAATTTTGCTTAATAAGCTCACTTTAATTTCGTCTGCTTAATTGCTCTACATGAATTGCCTATGAACAAGAATTAAAAAGGCATGGTATATCTATCAATCTAGGGGATATTATATTTAACTCTTTTGATGCAGAACCAATGCACCTAAAGAAGCGTAACCAACCGCTTGAAAATTTGGTTTTAATTTTCCATATCAGACAGGATTTATTCATAAATTTATAATTCTCAGACACACTAATAATCCAAGAATTCAACTAATCCGCACTTTATATAGGCTAATAGCAACCTTTAGGTTCAAGCTTGCCAAAGAGAATTTATTTCTTATTCTATAAGTAAAAAAATAGGTATTGATTTCATTGACACCACGACTTAGTCATGGCACTATCTTCCAAACAAAAACAAGCAAGACTCATAATTATGACTTTTATCTCCGCAGATAATTTCACGAACCCAATACTGAAAAAAATAGCAGTAGGTGATCAATCGGTTTTTTCAGATGTGCCAGAAAGTGAATTTAATTTAACAGAAGCGTGCTTCATTTGTAGCTCAACAACTTTTAGCCCACTTTCTTTAGCATCTAACAATGGGCACGAACATATTGTTAATATACTTCTTGAAATGCCGAGTATTTTAGCAAGTGACCAAACCAATTTCAACCGTGCCTTATACTCTGCAGCTGAAAATGGCCATATACTTATTGTTAACAAATTACTTTCCATATCTAACATTGCGGCAACCGCGGAAAAAAGAAACAACTACGCTTTACGTTTATCAGCAAAAAATGGCCACATAGACATTGTTAGTAGATTGCTTGAGATTCCATCTGTTGTGGAAAAAGCTTCAGTTTGCAACAATCTTGCCCTGGTTTGCGCCGCTGGGAATGGCCACTTACATATTGTCAATAAATTGCTCAAGATAGAATTAGTTACCGATAATGTTATAGCTAACGACAATCTTGCCTTGCGCATGGCAGCAAAAAATGGCCACCTTAATGTAGTAAATAGATTACTTGAAGTACCTGATGTCACAACTAATATTGGCAATGATGATAACTTTGCCTTACGCTGGGCAGAACGAATGGGGCACAATGAAATAGCATATGTACTAGCAAAGGCCCAATGGCCAGGTGGTGCTGTTGACATGCCTACTGATTGGCATCACTGCCTTCCTAGAATATACCAAGGGGCACTAATGGCTTCTGGTAGGAAAGAATTTGAAGGTCTGGTTAAGTGTTGGATTAAAGGTAAAATTGCAGATAATACCTGTGAAATCCATCACCCAAGACATAGTGTCTGCACGCAAAAGCTTATGCGTATTGATAAGTATAATGCTCCTAGAACTATCATGCAGTATGCAGGATGCAAGGATGTAGTTAATGAAGCTAATGCTGAAAATAGAGCTGACTATGGCATGAACACTTTGTTGTATTCTTCACGTCTTCATAAAACATTTCAAACTGCTTATGAAAATGGACAAAAAGAAAACAAGGAGCGCTTAGGTTATGGGGAGACAGCTATTACTGTATATAATACAAACAAACGTTTTAATACTGGAATATAGAGTGGATGTGTCACTTGACATTCTCCTCTCCATGAATGAAGAGGATTCTACAAGAGCAGCTATGCTCCACTATAGATGACTCCTGGGCTTGGAGGCTGATCTCTCCAATATCATCTACATTAAGTAACTTCTCTCCACAGGCTAACCGGCTATGTCCAGACTTAAAATATTAATTGCACCTACTATATCAGTATTATTTTTGTGATCACATGCCTTGCTCTTAAAGCTACTTTAGGTAACGCTATTTTATTTAGATTTGCAATTACATTCTGGGCAGGTTGTTATTGATGTATTATGTGGTGTCACCACCAATACATTTGTGTCCTTCCAATAAGAAAACATAGTAGCTAGAAGAGCACGATTAATCAGCAGAAAAATACAATTTGGAGTTGTGAAATTGCAAACCTGGACTGAATTTTTACAGAATCGGCAGTTCTATCGAATAGAAAACAAATCCAGTTCTAAATGTCGAAAATTAATCATATCCATATTTCAATAATTTAATGATTCACTGGCAATTGCAGCTTAAATTAAAAGAAATAATTATATTTCCAGATATCGAAGACTCAGTTTTGACAGAACCCCTTATTTCAATAGCATTTCTCTTTTATAAACATATTGATAAGTGCCTTAGCGGCATGTGTTGCAAAAAAGAGCTTTGACGTCTTCATTTAACGTGTGTTTCCTGCTTTGTGGCCCGATGGGTATTTATTAATATATCTATAAATCACTGGATATATAGAAGGGAAACTTATTTAATTAAATTTAATTGTTATAAAAATTATTTTTTATTGACAAGTCTAAGCTTATACAATATGGTTGCTTGACTTACTGTTTTAAAAGGGTGTTTTGAAATGGTTTGTAGATATAAATATAAAAATAATTAGAGGAATCATTATGCCAGCATCTGTATTAGATCATATAAATTTAATTGAAAAAACTAAAGCAGGAACTTTTTCTATTAAAAATTTTCATGCTCTGCTTGCAAGCATGCGTGAAGAGTTAGTATTACCAACTAATTATCGAAGAGGCACATCTGAATCTGTTGTGTACTCATTGATGCCTAATGGAGAAGGTCTTGCATGGGGAAGAAGATTCTTTGATCTAAATAGACTCGATAGCGGATTAGACATGCTTTGTGAAGCTGTGGCTATTGTATCAGAAACGCACTCAGAAGAAGACTCTATAAATATAATAAAGGCATTCTTCTTGAAAGAGCCAGTGATGCGTAGCCAGCCATTTGTTTTAAATCTTCTCTTATATGCCGCTAAGAAGCCTGAAATTTTCATGAGAGATGTTTCTGCTGCTGTACAAAAAGTTATGCAGATAAAATTTATGCCAAATCATTTTAGCAAAACAAAACAAAAATATTTTTCTGGTGAATCTAGTGAGCTATTAGTCCCTGCTGCTGCAGGGGTTAGCCAGATCGAAATGCATGACATTCCTGAAAAATATCAGACCTCATTATCATTAGTATGTACAGTTAATCCAAGAGCAAGTGAAATTAATGGCAGATTGGATAATTTATTTGCAATCTTCAAAGAAAAAGTTGTAGCAAATGAAAGTTCTTCTTTTGAATTAGCTTCTCTTCTTCATACTGGAATCATTAAGATTCATCCATATTTTGACGGCAACGGCAAAGTAGCTAGGGGGTTAATGAACCATATTTTAAAACAAAGCAATATTGGGCCTTTCGATCCTAAAGTTAACCCTGAAATGGAACATAAGTATGATAGCTATGCTGCATTAAATGATGAATCACAGTTTGCTCAATGGATAAAAACACAAGCACAAACTCAACAGCAGCAAAAACAAAGACACCAAAGGAAGCTATTTATAAAACAAAATCCCAAGAGTGCAGAAGCTAAAAATGCTTTTGAGCTTTGTAAGGCTGCTAGAGATAACAACATAGAAAGAATACAGGAACTTATATCTGCTAACCCAGGAGTAGACTTAAGTATGCCATCTTTAAAAAACTACACTCCTCTACACTATGCATGCCATACCGGAGCATATAGTGCTGTAAGACTTTTACTAGGTAAAGGAGCTGATCCATTAATGACCAATGATGGAGGGAAAACCACTTTTGATCTTATTAAAGATGCCTCAATAAAATCGGAACTAAAAGAATTTTGGGGAAATATTAAAGTTGTTTCTAAAACAGATCACTGTGTAGCACTAAGCTCTTCTCAGAGCCCAGCAGCTAGCTCTTCAACACAAGGTGAGCCTGCTGAGGAGCCTACTAAGAAACGAACTGAAGAAATAGCTGTGTCTAGTAATGACTTTTTGATAGCTAGTACACAAGAAGGCTTGGCAGCCAGTGATGAAAGCAAGCCTAAACCAAGCCTAAAAGTGGTACAGCCTTAATGAGGTTTTAAAGGGGGTATTTTGCTAATGCGATACCTTCAATGCAACGGGAAGAACACGGCTAAATATTAAGATAGTAGTGTCCTTCCAGCTGCTATGCATCGAATTTTTATTATCTATACACGCTTATTAGAAGAACACATACATTTCTACCCAACCATCCCATTTGCAGGTGAGCCGTCTTTTAAATCTATAACATAGCCGTTATGGGACACTGGCCTAGAGCTGGAAAATATTTTCCATAGACACTATCAAATTAAACTCACTTCCAAATGCATCAGACAAAATTGTCACGTTCATATTATATTTTCAAGTATAAGGCCATCAAGTTAAACTATGACAGTCATCATATTTATTGTTCCTTTGAAAATGCAAACCTGATAATAGGATTGCTGCTAATGCTGATTTTAGATGTTTAGTTTAGTACGGCTAGCAGGATTGTACATAGTAATTGCATCTCCTCCATAGCCTTCACGCTCCTTGTTTTCTTTTTGTCCATTTTCATAAGCAATTTTAAATGTTTCATGAAGACGTGAAGAATACAATAAGGTGTTCATGACATAATCAATTCTATTTTCAGCGTCAACTTCTTTAGCTACATCATCGCACCCTGCATACTGCATGATAGTTCTCGGGGCATTATATTTATCAATACGAGCACGGTCTAAGACCATATCATGCCCAGGGAAATGAACATCACTAGTATTATTTGAAGGCCTGCCTCTTATCCAACACTTAACCAGGCCTTCAAATTCTTTTCTAGCAGAAGCTATTAATGCTCCTTGGTATATTCCAGGAAGGAACTGATGTAAATCAGTAGGCATGTCAACAGCCCCTCGTGGCCATTGGGCCTTTGCTAGCACATATGCCACTTCATTGTGACCAGATTTTGCTGATATACGCAAGGCATAGTTATCATAAGCTGAGACATGAACTGCAATAGAAGGAATTTCAAGCAATCTATTTATCACATTCAAATGACCACTCTGTCCTACCAAGCATAAAACATTACTATAATTAGCTGAAGCAGCTGCAATCACCCAAGGTATTTCAAGCAACCTATTTACCACATTAAGATGACCATTTTCTGCTGCCATGCGCAAGGCATAGTTATCTTTAGCTGAAGCTGCTGCAATCACCCCAGGTATTTCAAGCAACCTATTTACCACATTAAGATGACCATTTTCTGCTGCCATGCGCAAGGCATAATTACAGTTATCTCTGGCATGAACTAAAACTTCAGGTATTTCAAGCAATCGATTAACAACATTTATATGACCGCTACTCGCTGAAGCGAATAAGGAATAGTTTCTCATAGCTGTAGCATCAGATAAAACTGCAGGTATTTCAAGTAACATTTTCACGATATCAAGGTAACCATTTTGTGCTGAGACACGCAAGGCATGATTATAATTATATGCAGCATTATCTACCACCTCAGGCATTTCAAGTAATATATTCACCACATCAAGATGACCATTATTACAAGCAAGGGATAGCGGATCAAATTCTTCCTGCCTATATTTTTCAGTTAAATCGAAATCCCTGAAAAATGTATTTAAAAAAACTGACGTATCTCCAGATGCTATTTTTTTAAGTACTGTGCTCGTGAATTCGTCTGATGATATATATGGCATAATTTTTCTCTACTTTTAAATTACATGTATTTCCTCTGCTCTCACATGCCAGGGTTACGATACACACACGGACTATATATTGTCATAGCATCTTCTCCGTAACCTGAATGCTCCATATTTTCTTTTTGTCCATGCTCATATGCGGCTTGAAATGTTCTGTGAAGATGTGCAGAATACAACAAGGTCTTCATGCCATAGTCAACTCTATTCTCAGCATCAACTTCTGTAACTACATCACCACACCCTGCATATTGCATAATAGTTCTTGGGGCATTATATCGATCAACACGCATCAGCTTTTGTGAGAGACCACTATGCCTGGGATAATGAACATCACTAGTATTACGTGTAGGATTACCTTTTATCCAGCACTTAACCATCGCCTTAAACTCTTGTTTACCAGAAGATATTAATGCCCCCTGGTATATTTCCGGAAGCCATTGATGTAAATCATCTGGCATGTCAATCACCCCTCGTGGCCACTGAAACCTTGCGAGCACATAAGATGTTTCCACATGTCCATTTTCAACAGCTGAAAATAAAGCAAGGTTGTCTTGAGTTGCAACATTAACCGCAATATCTGGAATTTTCAGCAATCTGCCAACAATATGGGCATGTCCATTTCTTGCTGCCCAATATAAAATGAAATTATTCCGAGCAGACGCATTAGCTATAACAGATGGTATTTCAAGCAATTTATTAATGACATGGGCATGGCCACACTCAGCCGCTGAGCATAAAATTAAATTATTATCATCTGCAGCACTGTCAGCAACGCCAGGGACTTCAAGTATCCTTTCAACTAATCTTATATGCCCCAGTTTAGCAGCAAGACGCAAGGTTAAGTTGCTACGAAAAGCAGCATAATAGGCAACAGATGGAACTTCCAGCAACCTGCTAACAATATCTTCATCTCCGCAGATAATAGCCGCTGTTAAAGCACGATTTTCACCTTCGGCAGCATTAGCTGCAACATCTGGTATTTTCAGAAGCCTGTTCACAATATTTCCATGACCATTATTGCAGGCTAGCGATAGTGAACGCCATAGACTTGAAAAAATACTTTGTGAGTCCATCACATTAAAGTCATTGCCATCGGCATCTAAAAAAACCGACTCATCTCCAGCTGCTATTTTTTTAAGTATGGGATGATTAAACTTATCTGAGGATATATATGTCATAATTATTTTCCGTTTTAAAAATATGAATTTTATGTATTATTATTTTATGTTGATTCTAAATGCCATGATTGCCAACTCTGCCTAAGTTGTATACAACCATAGCCTCCCCCCCATAACCTGCGTCCTCTCTTTGTCCGCTCTCATACGCACCTTGGAATGTCCTATGAAGGCGCGAAGAATAGAGCATGGTATTAAAATCTCGATACATATTAAGCTCAAACTCAGTTTCTATTGTTTGCCTATCAACTTCGTTAGTATTTTCTTTCATATAAACACTTAGCAACTCAGCTATCGCACTATGCCCCATTATAACAGCGATCTCAAAAGGGAATATTGCTATTTTGTTTTCACATCCAACAAAACCAGATTTGCTTAGAAGTTTCTCCTTGATTCTTCTTGTTGCAGACTCACCATTCTCAATACCAAATTCAATAAACTCATCATATGTTCTTATTATTGGTCGCAATAATACGCTAGTGCAATTAAGTAAATACTCCACTACATTAAAATGTCCATTTTGGCATGCAAGAAATAGTGCTGTTGCGCCATCGCTCCATTGCATATTTAAAAGATTACTTGATATTGAACTATCATTATGATTCTCAACAAGAAGTTTAACAACTTCAAGATTGCCATTTTGTGAAGCAATATGCATTACTCCTAAGCCATCGTCTGGGCTAATGCTGCAATCAGCACCCACAGATAGCAAGTATTCAACAACATCGGCATGGTCACCTTGACATGCATAATAAATAGGCGTAATACCATCTACAGTTTGCCTATTTACAAACTCACTACTAATTATATTACCAGGGAAAATTTCAACAAGTAGCTTTATTGCCTCGAGGCTTCCTTTCCGTGCTGCAGCATGTATAGGACCAAATCCGTATGGACCATGAAAATTATAATCAGCACCAACAGACAGTAAATATCTAGCAACAGCCACATGGTTATCCTGGCATGCTATATGCAGCGGTGAACCACTTACAGATGCTGACTGCGCATTGACAAGCTTGCTCCTTGACTCATGGTCAGGCAAGCTTTCAACAAAGAGCTTGATAGATTTAAGGCTTCCACTTTTTGCAGCCATATCCATGGAGCTAAGTCCATTTTCCTCACAAATCATACAGTCAGCACCAGCAAGCAACAGGACCTTAACAACAGATTCATCATCTTTCATTGCTGCAATATGCAGTGGAACAATACCTTCCGCCATCTGTTTATTTACAAATTTATTGCGTGCTCCATCATTTGGAAGGCTTTTAATAAGAAGCTTAAGTATTTTAAAATCACCGGTTGCCACCAAAGCGTGTGCAGAATTAGCGCCATTATCATTACAAGCCATACAATCTACATCAACAGAAAGCAGAAACGTAACAAGCTCTTTATTACCATCTCTGCATGCTGAATATAGAGGAGTAGAGGTGGTCGATGACAGCCCGCAGTCTATAAGATTTTTCGCCTGATTATCAGGTAGGCGCTGATGCATAAACCTAACCACATCAACATCGTTTATATGTGATGATATATTAGCACTTCCAATACAACTCCCTAAAAATATAGGTACAAATTTCAGCTTTTCAGATGTTGCACATTCCAATATATTTCCACCTTTCAGCGCGCCCATTACTATTTCTTTTTCTACATCACTAATGCCTGAAAGATTATCACTGCCAATTCCTTGCAATAACCTCTCTAATTCTCTACGTCCATCGCGAGACTCTAAATAATGATTCAGCACCACCCTCGATGCCAACACAACCCTAATTGCAAACTTTATCATTGCCTTTTTTGTTAAATAGTGATGAGCTAACATAAATTTATTTTTGCGGTTTTTTGAAAAAAAATCTGTTATTTTCCGTGCATGCCCTTCTATTAATTGTTCACCCCTCTCTTTTCTTGCTAAGATTGTGGTAGCAAGCTTTGCTTGAACATCAGAGACATCACACTCGCTTCCTTTTCCCCTCTCTTTATTTGTGGCTGCCTTTACTTGCACTGATTTTGTATTACTCTTCTTTACAGCCTGACTTCTTTTAGCTCTAACAAGCGCACTTATAACATTTAAATTGGACTTGCACCTTGATTGTTGTATTGTGATCTGACCAAGCTCAATGTCTGTTTTTATATTTGCAATCAATGACAGTATTACACCTTCATTTGCATGAGGGCTTAATATGATCGCTCTTAACAATGAATGATTCACCTCGGAGGATTGTTGAATCTGAAGGTGGTGAGAGGCCATTTCTATTGTAATAAAGTCTGCATTTTCGTGACCACAAATAGCAGCCACAACATTCACTTGTCCCGCAAACAAACATCTGCCTGCAAGTACATTTAATGTACCTGTATTGGCAAATTCATTTACAGTAATTTTCAATAGAACATTGCTAATAACGCCCACTCCAACTAAGTCATCTCTACCTGTCAGCTCAGCAAATAAAGAGTTAAGCTCTGCTTTTATTCTTTCGATAGCATCACGGAAAATAAATGCCTCATCAAAACTTGACCTTACCTCCAACACTTTTTCCGTTTGCAACATGCACCTTAAAAGAGATGTCATAAAATCAACCCTCACCTCATCTGTGGTAAATATATCCACACGTGCAAGAAGCTGATCAAAAATACTTACATCATTAATATATCTAAGCATTTGCTCTAGTATCTCTATATTTGCATTTGGGTTTGCAGCTATTCTTCTCATCATGCCAGAGTTAAGAGCTTCACTAAGTCCCACAATACTCCATAATGTTTCCGTGTCAGCAGCATCCATTACTTCCTCAACAATAAACTCTCGTTGCTGAATTAAAGCCCCCATATTTCTCTCATGTGCGGCAACATTACGAGTAATACCTCTTGCTATATCATCTTTTATTCTTATGGCGAACTCAACAATCTTTGCTGATAATGTACTTATTTGCTCATTAGCAGGTAGTTGCGAGAAGTCTGAGCTGCTTTGCTCTGAGGCAGATATTTCATGAGAAATACTTAGTTCTCCCTTTAACGCTTCCCATAAAGATGGGAATGAATCACTGGCAACCACATCATCAACAATAATTAACTCACTCATGGTCCTAGTTGCGGCTACAAATGACTTATGGAAATATAAAGAATTACTACGAGCCAAGCTATTTCTTTCTTTAGAGCGGTTTTGCGGGCTACTTGAATAACCGCCATTCCTGTAAACACCATCTACTTCTTTAAGTAGAGTATCATCAGAGTTATAGAAACCATATTTAATAACAACATCAAACTCTAAACCTTTCGACTCTTCAACAGTATAAATTGAAGCACCCGGGAACAGCACTCGAGCTTGGTCAACAAGGGTATGGCTTGGAACTATTACAACAGTAGATATGTCTGTTCGTTGTAATAACTCATTTAACTTATGTATTTCAGCATGGTTAGTTGTATTAACTTCACTAAC
>JABJGS010000037.1 GCA_018703155.1 Francisellaceae bacterium
ACGCTGCTTGAGACATTAAACCGTGAGTTGATAACTGCAGATAGTGCAGCTAAAACTCGTTTGCAAGCGAAAAAAGATTCTATTATCGAGCGACTTGAGGGTTTGGAAGTTACTGATGTTAATGGCGCTGAGGAGCTGTTAGTGACAATAAACCGTGAGCTGATAACTGCTGATGAAGACACCCAAAGTAAACTAAATAAGAAAAAAGCAGATATTATCGAGCGTCTTGATGGGCTTGCAGTTACCGATGTAGATGGCGCTGAGAAGCTGTTAGTGACAATAAACCGTGAGCTAGTAACTGCTGATGAAGACACCCAACGTAAATTAAATAAGAAAAAATCAGATATCATCGAGCATCTTGATGGTTTGAAAGTTACTGATGTCAATGGCGCTGAGAAGCTGTTAGTGACAATAAACCGTGAGCTGATAACTGCTGATGAAGACACCCAAAGTAAACTAAATAAGAAAAAAGCAGATATCATCGAGCGTCTTGATCGGCTTGCAGTTACTGATGTTAATGGCGCTGAGAAGCTGTTAGTGACAATAAACCGTGAGCTGGTAACTGCTGATGAAGACACCCAACGTAAATTAAATAAGAAAAAAGTAGATGTCATCGAGCATCTTGATAGTTTAAAAGTTACCGATGTCAATGGAGCTGAGAAGCTATTAGTGACAATAAACCGTGAGCTGGTAACTGCTGATGAAGACACCCAACGTAAATTAAATAAGAAAAAAGCAGATGTCATGGAACATCTTGATAGTTTGGAAGTTACCGATGTCAATGGCGCTGAGAAGTTATTAGTGACAATAAACCGTGAGCTGATAACTGCTGATGAAGATGCTGGAATTCGTTTGCAAGCGCAAAAGGGGGCCCTAATAGCTAAGCTCAGTGGGCTAAACGTGAACGATACAACCCAAGCTGAATCAGTCTTAGAGATAATAAATAAGGAATTAGTTGGTGCTGATGCCGCAACGATAAAAAG
The DNA here is from genome assembly GCA_018703155.1 of Francisellaceae bacterium. Taxonomy (GTDB): domain Bacteria; phylum Pseudomonadota; class Gammaproteobacteria; order UBA6186; family Azoamicaceae; genus JABJGS01. The sequence goes on from JABJGS010000037.1 coordinate 984, forward strand.
ATTAGAAGAAAGTAAAATGGAAGTGATTAGAAGATTGAATGATCTTCGAGTTGAAAATACCGATGATATAGAGGAAGTTTTAAGAACTATCAATTCAGAGCTAACTGGTGCAAGTAAGGAACTCACAGAACGGTTGCAGAAACAAAAGGAGACAGCATTAGGGAAGTTTGATGTTCTTGAAGATAGATTTGCTGATAAAATTTCTTTCTTATATGAAAAGAGTTTGGCTGAAGCTGAGCATGATAGAACAGTAGAGCTACAGTCTATGTTTGCATGTAATAGAAGAAACTTTTTGAGAGAAACAAGAGGCTCTATTTCTAGGTTGACAAATACGGAGGTGCTGCGTGTTTATGAAACTATAAAAGAAAATATTGATGTGTCTAGATGTGACTTGATAAAGATAGTAGCAAAGGAAAACAATCTATCATATGTAGAAGCCAGTTGTGTCGCAAGCATTGCATTATCTTCGGTGAATAGGCAGGATGCTTTAGATTATTCAAATGTAGGACAAATAATAAGAGCCTTTTCGGAGCAAAACGCCGTAGCTAAAACTAAAAAATGCCATACAGCAACAGCAATGGCTATGTAGGAGATTTAATATGCGTGATTTTGAAAATGCTAAGAGAGTTTTTGAGGAGCTTCAATCTATGGTCAATGGTCTGGATATGATTGCTCGTAGGGCTATGATTGAAAACATTCCAAATTTCCCTTCTAATTTTTATGATGATTATGAAAGAGTAAAACAATTTTTCGATGGGGCTAGTGTCGTTGATGGAAATCCTGAAATTGAAAATAAAATTGGTGAAGTTCTTGAATTATTTGACATGGCTGAATTAGTGAATGATCATTTTTTAGCAGCGGCAAAAGCAACACATGTTGCAAGACCAACTCCAGCTCCAGCTCGAGCTCCAGCTCCTAAACCTACTATGATAGGTTCTAGAGCAACTGGAGGGTTGCCGAGCGCCAGTAGGTCTCCTCTACCTCCGCCTCCACCAAGTGGTAGTAGAGTGGATGAGAAGCCTCCAGAGACCTCATGGTCAGATGTGGATGTTCAAAATGCTATATCATGGCTGGAAGGTACTGGATCAGATCTAAATAGAACAACCGCAAAAGAGCTAAAAGATTTTTATGCAGCAAATGGGCATGAAGCTGAAGGAGATAATGAGAAAAAAGCTGCTGAAAGGTTTAAAAGCATTATACAAATTGCTAGTGTCATGAGTGGTGCAGAAAGTGCAGCAGGAGCGTCCCTTCGTCTTCCAGAAGAATCAAAAAGAAAGATCTGTGCTGCCCACTCAAATATGGCTCCTACATTAGTTTCTAGATTTGTTGATATTACTGTTGCAGAAAGCCACGAAAGAGTGAAAAGAAGATTAAGAAATGAAGCTGGTTTAGAAGCTAGAGATAAAAAATTACCTAGCATTATTTGTATGGATGGCCCCCCGGGTATTGGTAAATCATCGATAGCAAATGGACTTGCCAAAGGATTAGATACTAAACTATATGCCTTTGATTGTAATGCTAAAACAGGTAGGGGCCCAATATTTGGTTATTCTAAAACTTATGCAAGTCCTACGCATGGTTTTTATATGGATGCAATCATTAAAACTGGTCGAAGAAATCCGTTGATTTTACTGGATGAGGTTCCAAGACTTGGAGATGAAAAAGCAAAAGATGCGATGATGGTTATAACCGATCCTGGGGTACTAACTATAAAAGATGATTTTCTTGGTATTGAAATTCCTAAAGAGGCTGTGTTTATAGCAACAAGCAATGATATGTCTAGACTTGATCCTGCTCTTCGGGATAGATTTGTTACGGAAGAGTTAAAAGGATATGAAGAAGCAGATAAAATAAATATTGTAAGAAATAGTCTTCTGAAAAGAGAGTTGGAAGGAAATTTTCTTGATGAAAATCTTGGTTTGTTGGACTTAAGCATGGTTGATGACACTGTTGATTTTTTGGTAAAAGATTATTCTTTTACTGCCGGTGTTCGCGAGCATGTTATGAATATACGTGCTCTAGATGCTAAACTTCAAGGATTGTTTGTGACTGCATTAATAGAGAAGCTTAAAAAGGATGGAATGGACCCACATGATTCTGAAGTCAAAGCTAGAGGAATCTATAGCAAAGTTACACAATACCAACTTATAGGAGAGCAAATATCCACAAAAGGAACTACCGCAGATCTAGAAGATAAACGACAAAAGCTCCTTGAGGAAATAAATACTTACGATATAAAAGGGATACTAAAATTTGATCGTGCTTTGATTACAGAAGCTTTAGGTGCACCAAAAGCTAGAGCTGAAGTAGTTAAAGAAGAGATTGATAGGGATGCCAAAGAAAAACTTGAGGCAAGAATGGCAGAGTTGGAAAAGAGAATTGCTCAAGCTAAAGATCAGGGGCATAATACTGATGATCTAGAGAGTGAGTTGAAACTTTTAAGAAAAGAGATGCAAAGAGGAAGAGAGCATGGTGTTGCCAGCCCTTCTGCATCGCATAATGCACCTCCAGAAAATCATGGAGCAAGGCGCGGAGCATCAAGAAGAGATGAACATGACGGAAGAGATGAACAAGAAGGAAGTGATGTAGCCGTAGACTATGGATTTAGTGCACCTAGACACCTAAGTTCATCTTATGAGCACCAAAGAAGAAATCCAGTAACTCCAGCAGTTTTAAGCTATGAGCTTAGTGAGCTTGTCTGTGAAAGAATGAATTTTGCTTCAAATGGTGCTAATGATCCTGCAATAGTAGGTATGGTAGATACCCCAAAAAACAAAAGTTTAGATGAAAGCTGGGATTCAATTTCAGGAAATACTGCAGATTTTTTAGCTAAAGCAAATAAACACGAATTAGGAGATGGTGATTGGGTTGAAAATGCTTGTGAGGTTTATGACAGTTGGCAGGTTAATGCCAGAGATGAGAATAAATTTGCTAGCGTTTATAATAAAGATGGTGCTGAGGCTGCGAAAGTAGATTATACAAAACAAGATGGACTGGTTAAAGCAAGAACTTCATTAGATGGTTTTGCAGATCCTGATGTGGCAGATAAAGTTATTGCACAGATGTTGGAGGTTGCAACCAGAGTTTATTTAGAAACAGGGAAAAATAAAGTTAAATTGAATGGTCTTGAAGACAGACCTGATTTGGCAGTGAAATTCATGGAAGCTGCGGCCATTCTAGCGAAGAAAGATATTAAACTGGAAATAGAGTTTGACTCCCCAACAGTTAAAGCTGTTATGGGAAATCCAAAGTCTTCTGAAAGAGTAAAAGCTATTGCTGAAATTGAGCCTAATGGTGCTGAAATTGTGAAACAATCTGTAGACTATGATGGTTCAGAACCAGGCAGGCGACATCGCCATAGTGGTGTAAAGCATTAATAAATCAAATCAAAGTGGTGCCGAGGCATCGAGTAAAAAGTCATTGACATTTCAGGCGATTGTTTTTAAAAAATTAGTTTGATATACTCCTTTTGTCGCTCTACTTTATACGTTGACCCAAAGTTGAAACGTCATTTCAAATTTTTGGTAGTGGAGCGATATAAATTTATTCTAGGTCACCCACATTCCGCGCAGATTATCTAAACTTAACTGAGTAATTATTAGTTAATAGGAGTTTGCTCGTGCCGCTAATTGAACCACACCGAAGTGATAAACTTATGGTAACGTTACCTGAGGATCAGGATATTCCAGATTTGCTTGAAAAAGCAAAATCACTCAAAAAAATAAGTGTTTCATCTCAGTCATACAGTGATTTGCTCATGATGGGCATTGGTGCTTATACACCTCTTACTAAATTTATGGGACATGATGATTGGTTGTCAGTCTGTAAAGATATGAAAATGACCAATGGTGTTTTCTGGCCAATACCTATAACTTTATCAATTTCAAAAGAAGAAGCTAGCTCAATAAAAGCTGGTGATGAGGTTTGCTTATATTGTGAGAGTTGTGAGCGCAAAGAAGTTGGCATCTTAACGGTAGAAGAGATTTACGAAAGAGATTTAAAATTAGAGGTTGAGAATGTTTTTGGAACAACTGATGAAGCTCATCCTGGTGTGGCAGTAGTATTAAAGCAGGGCAAGTATACTCTATCAGGCGAGGTGATTTGTTTATCACAAGGCGATTTTCCTGAAAAGTTTGGTGAGCTATACCGAACCCCACAGGAAGTTAGAGATGAATTTGAGTCTAGTGGTTGGTCAAATGTCACCGCATTTCAAACCAGAAACCCAATGCATATGAGCCATGAGTTTTTAGCTAAAATAGCTCTTGAGTTTAGTGATGGTATTCTTGTTCATTCACTTCTTGGTAACCTAAAAGCTGGAGATTTCCCTCCCAAAGTTTCTTGTGCTGCTATTAAAGCTCTCGTAAAACATTATTTTAAAGAAAATACTGTAATGCAAGCTGGATATCCTTTAGATATGCGATACGCAGGTCCACGTGAAGCACTTTTACATGCGTTATTTAGACAAAATTATGGATGTAATAAAATTGTAATAGGTCGAGATCATGCTGGGGTTGGTTCATATTATCATCCATTTGCAGCACAAAGAATTTTTGAAGAAATTCCAGATAATGCTTTGAAGATAAAGCCATTAACCATTGATTGGACTTTTTGGTGTTATAAATGTGAAACAATGGTATCAGCAAAGAGTTGTCCTCATCCTGATGCTGAGCACCTTAAAATATCTGGAACAAAGCTACGTGAATTGTTGTCTAACAACGAAGAGATACCTGAACATTTCAGCAGACCTGAAGTATTGGTGGTATTGCAAGAATACTATAAAAGTTTATAGGAGCGATATATGAAACCACGTGAACTGCCTAAAAAGCTAATAGGAACTACAGTCATTGCATTTTTAGTATTTCAATATGTGTCTATTCAGTTAGGAACTGTAGTGTTTTTTGTTGCTGCTGGATATTTGTTATATGAAATGAAGCAAGAAAAAATTGTGATAAGAAAAAAAGTACGCATAAAAGACAATAACAACAATAGAAATGGTGTAAACAATGGCGGATATAGAAGAAGATATTGAAAATTATAAAAATGAGCTTGTAAATGCGACACCTGCTGAAATTTTCAAATTTGCATATGATAAATATGCAGAGAGAGATATTTTAATATCTTTCTCTGGTGCTGAAGATGTAGTGTTGGTAGATATTGCCTGCAAGTTGGGGTTAAAGCCAAAAGTGATGTCACTTGATACTGGAAGGCTTTTTCCTGAAACATTAAAGTATATTGAAACAATTAGAAGTACTTATGATATAGAGCTTGAAGTTTTGTACCCTGACGCCGAAGAGCTAGAAAAGTTTGTAAAAGAGAAGGGGTTGTATAGCTTTTATGCTGATGGCCATAAAGGTTGTTGCGGTGTGCGTAAGTTAAATCCCTTAAAAAAACGTCTTGCCAAAGCTGATGCCTGGATAACGGGTATCCGGCAAGACCAAGGTGTTACAAGAGATGGTATAAATGCTGTTGAAATAGATAAAATGTTTTCTGGTGATCCTGATAAACCATTGATTAAATTTAACCCATTAAAAGGGTGGACCTCTGTAGAAGTTTGGTCTTATATTAAAGAGAATAATGTCCCTTATAATCCTTTACATAAAAAAGGCTTTATAAGTATAGGGTGTGAGCCTTGTACCAGAGCCACCCATCCTGGACAACATGAGAGAGAAGGTCGCTGGTGGTGGGAGTCTGCAGAAAGTAAAGAATGTGGTCTGCATGGAAATAAATGACAAGAAGATGCGACTCAGAAGAAATACTTGGCTTGTCTTCTGAGTCTTCCTATTAAGGCTTTGTGCTTCGCATTTGAATCAGTCTGTAAATTCAAGAATTGCTTTCGATGACTTTCCAACTAAAGTTGCTAAATCATTTATTGGGCAAACTAATCTGTGGATTTGATTATGGTGATAAAATGCGCATGTATCAGAATTTGCTTGGAAAAATTTCTCATCTTCACTGTGAACAACGATGATCTTGTTTAGTCCTATAGCTAACCCTAGTTCTGTGTGAGTACCTCGGCCTCCAGGGAGCAGGATAATTACCACATCTGCCGATAAAACTCCCCTTACTTCATTATGGGCAACTTCATTAAGTCTATCGACAGAGGTGTTTTTCACGCTGCCATGTGTAGTCCAGTCATAGGTTAATGACCATCCTATATCGGAGAGTTGATTGCGAACTAAGTTGTGTTTATGATTATTTTCCAGTTTTGTTGCTATGTAATACTTCATTCTGCTCTCTTTTGTTTGCTTTCATGCCGAAAATAAGGATAACGATGCCTATAAGCAAGGTCCCACAAGTTATTAATAAAGTGTTAGTGTTATCTATTAATCGCTCTCCAAAAATAACCAGAATACTGCAGAAACATGATGCACAAGCAACAAACAAGATAGTTTTGCTTTTAATGTAATGACTTATTCCAAACAGTATGACTGGCACTATCATGATTACTTCAGTTGCAGGTTTTAGTTCTCCCCCCAAATACACAGCAGAGCTTATGCCAAATACAATAGAGCTTATGGCATATAAAGCTGGAGTGGTTTTAACATAGTATTTTTTAGACAGAAAATGAGTAAGACTAATAGTTATTAAGCTTGCGATTGTAAAAAGTAAAAACTCTTTATTAATAACAAATGAAAGCAGGTTAATGGATAGGCAACCAGATAAAAAAAGAATTATCCAAATGCTTGGCTCATTGGCTTGAAGTTTAAATAAATTGTACTGTTGCATTAATAGTAAAATACTTAAAACAATGCTCAGGTAGAGTGAGTTAAGCCCTAGAGAATATTCACTGTAAAAGACATTACTTCCTATGATGAATAGAATAAATGCTAGCAAATTAAAACTAGGAAAATATTTATTTAAATTTTTATTATTATATAGGTATAAAGCACTATAAATGGTAGCCAAACTCAGAGCTAGAGCAATGAAATACTTAAAACTATGGATTTTAATATTTATTGAGATATATGTACCACTAGCAATAATAACAGTAATACCAAACCACAAGAGAATATTCATAGATTTTGTTGTACTAGCATCAATATTATTGTGAATATCATCAATGCTGATATCTTGCTCTTGCATGATGTGTTTAATTTTTAAAAGACTTTCTTCTTTGCTCATAACTGTTCAACCTTATCAACCCAACCAAGAAAGGATGAATAATATCCAGGAATTGGTGCTTGTAACCAGTATTTTTCTAAACTAAGGTTACTCATTTTGTTTTTAGAAATTATAATCCCCAAGCCTGATAAAGAAGCTTTTCGTGTCTTGCAAGAGTAGCCATCTGGAGCTGTTTCATCCGTTGAAATAATTTTGAGATTAAATTTTTCAAAATCTATTTCTTGAGTGAATGCCTCCTGCTTAAAAGGCATTAATTGTTCAACATATTTCAATGGAATTAACTTTTCATCTTGAGATGAGTAGTAATGTAACTCATCCATTTGATTTTTTTCTTTGGGGTTTATGTGAGCATATAACTTACCATTTTTAGTTTCTAATTTAATTTTAGGCTGATTGTTATTATTATAGACAGTGTGACTGACTAAGGCTAAATATTGAGGAGGTGTGCTCATTTTAGAGGGGGCATATATTAACAACATAAATATAGCCATGATTAGCACAGGAAAAATTAATGAGCGTCTGTAATATTTATTTTCAATCATAAAATTCCAACCTTTTTTTGTTGTCCTGAGAAAAATAACTCTCAACTACTTCTGGAGTTACATCATCTAGAGAATAAGTCCACATGGGAGATGTTTTCTCAACTATAAGAGCTCTTATTCCTTCGTAAAACTCAGTATCCCTTATAAATTCTTGAGTGAGAAAGTATTCATTAAACATACAGTTTTCAAAGGGTAGTTGCTTGCCTTTCATAATGGCGGCATAACTAATTATCAAGCTAAGCGGGGAGCGAGCTTCAAGAATAGTTTTAATTTTTGTGTCATTTAGGTCTCGATTAAATTGTTTGAAATTCTTTGCTGAGCATGCATGAATAAAGTCAGCACTTGGCTTAAACGCTGAATTTGTATAATTTGTCTCAGATTTAGTGAAAACATTATTTAAATTGTTTAATTCAAGGGTGTTACACTCAAGTAGAGTTTCTATTGCATTGTCGAAGGAATCATTGTCCAAAACACAATCAATGAGGTCATAATGTTGTGCAGTATTTGCATCTATAGGGTCACCAGTTAAAGCCATATACATACCTAGGTTGTCTGCAATCCGACTCAAAAAATAAGTGCCTCCAATATCGGGGAAGAAGCCTATTTTGCTCTCTGGCATTGCAAGTTTCAGGTCCTCTCTAGCTATAACAAATGAGCCATGGAGGCTAATTCCTAGTCCGCCACCCATGGAAATACCATTAAGCAGTGCAATATAAGGTTTGGGATAGTTAAAAATCAAATGGTTTAACGCGTACTCTTGTTGAAAGAATTGAGTACTTTTATCAACATTATTTATACCATTATCATAAACGCCGCGTATATCTCCTCCAGCACAAAAAGCTCTATCACAGGAACTATTAATAATAACTGCATCGATTTCATTATCATTTTTCCAGGCCAGCAATATATCGGTAATATCTTTGATCATCTCACCATTTAAGGCATTAAGTTTATTTACACGGTTTAGGGTGATCAGACCTAAATTGCAACTTCCTTCTAGTCTTTCACTTAGTACAGAATTACTCATAGCAGGCCTTTCTTTTTTCTAAAAATGCTTGAACACCTTCAATCTTATCCTTATTATCACAAGCCTTACCAAAGAGTAGGGCCTCATAATCACAAGCGTCAGTTAATGATAAATCTGCAGCATTATTGATGGATTGAATATTTAATGCGATGGCTGTTTGTGAAAAATCATTGAAACTTGCTAGTGTTTTGATGCTATGCTCCATAAGCTCATCATGTGATTCAAATAAGTTTGATACAAGCCCCCAAGCGTATGCAGTTTTAGCATCAATGGTTCTACCTGTTATACACATATCCATGGCTCGACCGCGACCGATAAGTCTTGGTAATCGTTGACTGCCTCCAAAACCAGGTAGCAATGCTAGCTTTATCTCTGGTTGACCAAATTTAGCATTAGGCCCAGCAAATCTCAGTGTTGCTGACATCGCAAATTCACATCCACCACCAAAAGTGTAACCATTAATCGCGCACAAGCTTGGTTTGCCTAAGTTTTCTAATTTGAACAATATATTTTGTCCAAATTTAGAAAATTCATAACCGGAGCTATGAGGGATATTAGCTATCTCAGTTATATCAGCTCCAGCTGAAAAAGCCTTTTCACCACCAGTAAAAAGTAAACTTCGTATTTGAGAATCGGTTTTATATTCATCAAGTTTTGCATCCAACTCAACAAGCAAAGCTTTGCAGAGAGCATTTAATTGTTTGGGCCTATTAAATTGTAAATGAACTATACCATTATCAAGTTTTTCTTCAATAAAGTATTCCACAATGACTCCTTATGACAAAATTTTTCTAGCAATTATAAGCTGCATTATTTCATTAGTACCTTCTAATATTTGATGGACTCGTAAATCACGCAAATATCTTTCTATTTGATAATCTTCTAAATAACCATAACCACCATGTATCTGCATGGCTTCGTTAACAACCATAAATCCTACATCAGTTGCTTTCTTTTTTGCCATCGCACAGAGCAGGGTAGTATTATCACTATTTTGATCTACAGACATAGCTGCTTGGGAGAGAAGCTGTTTAGCACATTCAAGCTCAATGGTCATATTGGCTATCTTAAACTGTAAAGCTTGAAAGTCTTTTAAAGGTTTATCGAATTGCTTGCGTTCGCTCATGTAGGCAATTGTTTTTTCTAAGCAATATTGTGCTCCTCCAATAGAGCAGGCACCAATGCTAATCCGACCTTTGTCGAGAGCTGACATGGCAATTTTAAAACCTTGCCCAATTTCACCAATCATATTTTCCTTGGGGACAACACAAGCATCTAGGTGTACAGACGCTGTTGATTGAGAGCGCCAGCCCATTTTTTTCTCTTGTGCACCAAAGGATATACCTGGAGATTTTTTATCTACGAGGAAGGCCGTTATATTTTCATTAACTTTAGTCATACACAAGTAAAGATCACTATCTGGAGCACCGGAGATAAATGCTTTTTGACCATTCAAAGTGTAACTAGCACCATCATTATTTAAACTTGCTATGGTTTTGAGAGAGGCCGCATCAGATCCTGAGCCAGGCTCAGTCAAACAGTAACTACTCAGTATCTCCATAGAACATAATTTAGTAAGATATTTTTCTTTTACTTTGCTGGAGCCGTATGAGTCTGTTGCCCACGCAACCATATTGTGAATAGAGAGATAAGCACTAAAACATGGGCAAAATTTTGCTAGTTCAATAAATATTAAATGTGTGGAATATCTATCAAGCTCCATACCACCATGATTACTTGAAACATTTAAGCCAGCTAACCCTATGCTAGCTGCCTTTTTGAATGTCTGTACCGGAAAGATCTTATCTTGGGACCATTTGTCTGCATATGGGGCTATTTCTTTTAAGGCAAATTTATTCACTGCCTCTAAAATTTGTAGTTGTTGCTCATTTAGATTAAGCATTACTTGACCAAAAATTAAAATGTAGTTTAATTTAACATAGAGGTTTGTATTTTGAAATTAACTCCAGTGATTGTTAGAGAAGTAGCTTTAGCAATAATTTTTAAATTATTTTTACTTTTTGGTGTGTGGTACCTGTTTTTTTCCGAGCGGGTTCAAGTCACACCAATTGAAATGAATGGTATTTATGAAGCCAGGGCTTCAAAGGATAAGGATCCAAATGCTTGAATTAGCTGAAACCACCGTAAATCTGTCGAGATTACAATTTGCTTTAACTGCAATGTATCATTTTATATTTGTCCCTCTAACTATAGGGTTGTCATTTATCTTGGCCATCATGGAGTCAGTTTATGTTTTAACTAACAAACAAATATATAAAGATATGACAAAATTTTGGGGCAAGCTTTTCACAATTAATTTTGCCATGGGAGTTGCCACAGGTATTACCATGGAGTTTCAGTTTGGGACTAATTGGGCTTACTATGCCTATTATGTTGGAGATATCTTTGGTGTGCCTTTAGCTATTGAAGGTCTGATGGCATTCTTCCTTGAATCAACAATGATTGGTATTTTTATCTTTGGTTGGAATAAACTATCGAAACTAAAACACTTGACAGTCACCTGGCTTCTTGCTCTTGGAACAAGTCTCTCTTCATTGTGGATCCTCATCGCTAATGCCTGGATGCAGCACCCGGTTGGGGCAGAATTCAATATAGAAACATTAAGAATGGAGCTTACTGATATTGGGGCAATAATTTTTAGTCCAGTAGCTCAAGTTAAATTTGTTCATACTGTTGCTGCGGGATATGTTACTGGATCGATATTTGTTTTATCGATTAGTTCATATTATCTGTTGAAGGGCAGATATAAATCATTAGCAATGCGCTCATTTGCGATAGCTACAGGGTTTGGGATCGCTTCAATCTTTTCGGTATTGTTACTTGGTGACGAAAGTGGGTATAGCATTGGAGAGGTGCAAAAAACAAAATTAGCATTGATTGAAGGTGTTTGGGAGACTGAGCCTGCACCTGCACCACTTACTCTAATAGGTTGGCCGGATAATGAGACTCAAGAAACTAAATATGCAATACAAATACCATATCTCTTAGGGATAATTGCTACACGCTCCTTAGATACTCCGGTAATAGGATTAAAAGAGATAATTAAAGGCAACGAATATAAAATTAAACAAGGTATATTGGCCGTACAATATCTAGATTTATTAAGAAAAGATAAAACTAATCAAGATGCTTTATCTAACTTTAATGAGGTGAAACAATATTTAGGTTTTGGATTGTTAGCTAAGAGGTACGTTAAGGACCTAAACGCACTAGATTCTGTCATGATCAGTGAGATTGCTAAAGAAAGCATCCCTAAGTCATGGGTGCTTTTTTGGGCATTTAGATTGATGGTAGGTTTTGGTTTGATAATGTTGGGTATTTTTGCAATTGCTTTTTACTACAATGCAAAGAAAGTTATTTGCGAGCAACGCTGGTTTTTGAAGGTTGTGGTCTATGCATTGCCTTTGCCCTGGTTAGCAATTTTTTGCGGATGGATTGTTGCTGAATATGGTCGGCAACCATGGGTCGTAGGGCATCATTTACCAACATATATGGGAGTTTCATCAACGACAAGCGTACAAGTGATGTCAAGTTTGCTTGGACTAGTTGTTTTATACACACTACTATTGATAATAGAGCTGTTTTTAATGGTCAAATATATAAAAATTGGCCCGCAAATAACCCAAGGTAAAAACATATGATATTTGATTATATAACTTTGAAAATCATATGGTATGTCCTTATGTTGACGTTGTTGGCGGGAGTATTGATTACTTGCGGCATGGATTTTGGAGTTTTAGCATCTTTAAAGATAGTCGCTAAAACCGATGATGAACGAAGACATGTTATTAATAGTATTGGGCCCACCTGGGATGGTAACCAGGTTTGGTTGATTACATTGATAGGTGCATGCTTTGCTGCCTGGCCAATAGTCTATGCCACTGTGTTTTCATGCTTTTACTACTTAATGTTCTTACTCTTATTTAGTTTGATTATTCGCCCACCAGGGATCGATTACCGAAGTAAAATAGAGTGCGCATATTGGAGATCCATGTGGGATCATGTTTTATCCGTGTCTGGAGTTTTACCTCCACTTTTACTAGGAATATTTTTTGCAAAAATATTTACTGGAGGAAACTTTACCTTTACTGAATTGTCATTACCATTTGCAACAGAAGTTAAAGGTGATTATTTATTACTATATTTTGGGTTTATGGTTTTAACACTGTCTGCGTTTATGATGCAAGGGTTGCTGTTTTTATGTATTAAAACACATGATAGTGTCGTTGAAAGAGCTAATATGTTAGCTAAAAAAATATTATTTTTATACTTGCTTACCTTTATTGTCTTATTTATATATATTAATTTTTATATGCAAGGGTACCTATATAATAACTCGCAAGGGTTTCATTTAGGTCAATGGAGCCAAAATTTCACTTCTAATAAGAATCTGTTTTCAATTCCTTTGCTTGCTATATCTTTTATAATTATTGCAGCTAATCGACTGTGGCAAAACAGATACCTGGGAGCAATTTATGCCTTTAGTCTGAGCATGATTTCAGTAATGCTTACTTTTGCAGCAATAAGTTTTCCATTTATATTGCCTTCTGAGTATATAGTTAATTCAAGTTTAACAATATGGAATGCAACATCAAGCCATAAAGCTTTAATGACACTGTTTTATGTTGTTATTATACTGTTGCCTATTGTTTTGACATATACGGTTTGGTCATATTTAGTCGTTAAAGGCAAAACCAAAGAATTGTTATATTAGGAGTGACTGTATGTGGTATTTTTCTTGGATTTTAGGCGTTTTACTCGCATGCTCTTGTGGCATTATTAATGTTATGTGGCTCGAGCACCATGATGTTTTTGATGACTAGCATAACTAATAATTATATTAATTAATTTATTTTAATAACATTATATTAGCAATAAAGGATTATTGTATGCCAGCAACTCTGTGTGGAACACTAGTATTGCCTTTTTTTATACCAGAAAGTAGGGGAGTTATTGAGGAAGATGCCCTAAGAATATTGGCAGCAGAGCCATCTTCTCGAAATCAAAAGACTGTGGAGGGATTTTCCCCAGTGCATTTGGCGGCATTAAACGGATATAATTCTGTTTTAATGAAATTAAAACAACTAAATGTTTCTCTAGCTACTCCCCATACAGGAAACTATTTAACCCCAGTTTTAATGGCTGCAATTGGGGGGCGGAAATCTACTTTAGAGTACTTGAATTCGCAAGGAATTGATTTAAAAGTTGAGGATTCTGATACCAATAATGCCACAGATTTAGCCATTGGGGCATATTTAGCAGATAATACCGTTGGCTCTGATGCTCTCGTATATCTTTTAAAGCAAGGGATCTTACCATCAAGTAAAACCACACCCGAACAAATAGTAGAGCTTTGTAATTGTCTTTGTATCAAGGATGACGAACTTGCACTTAGAACAGTTGTCGATATGGGAATAGAAATACCATATGTCATCTCAAAAACCACAGGGTTTCATTTGTTAGTTAATACTTCTATTTTAAGTATGTCCACCAATTGTTTAAGATATTTGCATGATGAGCTTCGCTTACCACTTAGTAGTAGTGATGTAAGGGAAAGTGAAGATTCTTATGATAAGGTAAATCCATTAGCTCTAATAATGCAATTTTTACCTGTTAATGGAGCCTTTTCTGCTCCACAAGTTTTTCTGTCAACTTTTAGGTTGGGCTGTGATAGTGCTCTTTCAATGGACGTTCAAGCAAAAGCTTATGAGTGTGCAAAAACAATTTTTGAGGATTTAAATATTAGTCCAAATTCAAGATTAAGATATGACTATGATGCTGAGCAATTCTATATTGAATCAGTTTATATGGGTAGTGTAAAATTGTTATTTGGCGTAGATGGCGTATGTACTAATCAGGATGCTTTAATCACAGCTTTATTAACGATGATAACCACCTTGAAAGCACAAGGATTTTCTTATATTAATAGCTCAGGCATTCGAGTAGGTGAGTACGATAATCTCTTCCGTACTCCAGTAGAAATACTAACAATAATTGTTGATGATGGTTTTCCATTAAAAATTGCTGATTTAGAAAATTCACTAGGATTTTGTGATTTGGCAGTAGCTCTATACTTAATAGAAAATCTGTCTAATGATATGTCAGAAGATGAGAAAAATGTAATTAGTCAGCAAATTGATGCTACAAATAACACAAATCTTGTAGGTCATGAGGGTAGAATGAAGTCAGCTCTTGATTCAGCTTACACACGAAGCCATACAACTACTATAATACCTAGAAGGGGTGGTTCGGGATTGGTGCCTGATGATGTTAATAACTCAACAGCTTCCGCAGGTGTGCCTCGTGATGAGGATGATTTAACAGCACATGTTGTTGCTGATGATAATGGCACAACGAATCGTCTAAGAGTTTAATACATAAGGCTATTATTTGATGGAAAAATCATCTAATGATGAACTAGATATTCCAGAACTGGTTCTTCTTTTTAGTGATCTAGATTTACAAACTATGTATAGCTCCTATGTGGCCGAAAATTTTTCTGGAATTAATAAATTAAAACTTCTATCTTCTAAACATAAAAAAGAGCGTGAAATACGTCGCATGCAGGTTGATTTTGTCTATAAAGTCCAAGTATTAGCAAATGACTCCTCTTTAATTAATAGGGCCTATCTTTTACTTGGAGCTTTACAATTTGTACAGGGACGGTGGACTCCATTTCCAACAACAGGTATATTGTACGAGCTGGTATTAAAAGCTAGTGATCTCGAACAAATGATTAGTGAGAATGCCAAGGTAATTGATTTGGAAAAATTATTTCAATGTCCCAGTTTAATCCGGGATATGGCTGATGAGTCTTTAAGACGACTAATTTCTTCTAATCCAGAGCTGTTAGCGTAAGATAAAAACACCTTTTGAGGATCTGAAATGCCTAAGAAATTATCCACCCCGAAAAATAGAGAAGCGTTTTTAGATGCACTACAGTGTGATGAGCTGCCGCGTGGTTCAGGATTTCTAAATAGCTATAATGGTACGGTTAGTGGCATGAATGTAGAATATGGAGATGTGGTTGGAATTAGAGCTAGAGATTTGCCTGAGAATCAAGCCAAAGTGAAAAGTACAAAATCTAAGCCGTAATGATACATTGTTAACCGATATCTATAACTATCAAATAAATGATAGTTTAACGCTCAAATACAAGGTAAGTAAGGTTATCTAGATCAAGTTTATTATCTTTAAGCATTTTTATATATGGCTTAATTGCTAAGTTTTTGTTTTTTGCATTATAGAATTTTCTTATAAATGTTTGTGAAAGATGGCTCCAAAAACCATCAGAGCATAGTAGATGCATAGTTGCTTGATTATCGTTTGCAACGATCTGAATATCTGGGTTTATTTCTGAGCTAGGACCTATAACGTTTGTTAAAATCCCACTATGCGCGATAAAGTCATCACTTTGTTGTGGCCCTACTGCAATAGAGTGATCCTGTGTGTGAATAATTTCATCGGTATCGCTCATTGAATATATCCTACAATCACCGACATGACTTTTAATAATATGGTTTTTAGTAACTACTACGAGTGCAAATGCTGTGCAAGCTTCAACAACACGGTTATGTAATAAAATACTGATGGTTTTGCTCGCAGCTTCGAAAATAATGTCATAGATATGTTCTGGGTTATGGGTTAACTGATGCTTTTCTGCAATAGTAGTTGAAATAAAGAGTTCACAAAATGCTTGGGAAGCAATTTCACTGCCTTTATATGCACCAAGACCATCTGCAACTATAGCAACAACAATATCATTATCACTATATGACTTATGAAAGTCCTGATTGATTGCGCGTTGACCGATTTCACAGCCAGAAAAAAATTCAGTCATAAGCAATAAAACCTACATTTGCCTATATGAATTATAGTTTATTGTTTTTTATTCTTCTTGAAGTGATAGATTCTGTGCCGCCAGATGTAGATCGTCATTGGCTATGTGAACATATACCATTGTCGTTGAGATATCTGAATGTCCCATTAATTGTTTAACTTTTTCTATTGCGCACCCTGATTTAACTAAATACGTACCATAAGAATGTCTTAGCCAATGAGGGGAGGCTTTGCGTAGCTTAGAGCCTTTAAATGCATTATTGCGCTGCTCATCTAAGTCTAAAGTTTTAATGGCCTCATAGCGATTTGCTGCCATCTCAAAGGCCCACTTAACAATTTGCCAGATCCGACTTTCACTGATTGGTTGTTTGCCACTTTCCATAGGAACTAATGGAGTCTGTTCATCAAATTTTGGTAACGGGGTAAGTTTAGGGATTGTTTTGCGAAACTCTGCTAGTAAATCTAAATATTCATCTACAACAACTATTTTTCTAGGTTTTTGACCTTTGCCAATTATATTGAGATACCATTTTTTATCAATAGTAACAAAATCGCCCATTTTATGATTAGCAAATTCAGCTAGGCGTAGGCCAGTGAAAAATAAAGTTAATATAATATATTTAGCACGAATGGCTTGAAATGAATTATTTTCATTTTCGGATTGATATGCAGATAAAGCTTCTAACGTCATATTTATTTCATCAATTTCTACCCATCTTTCAGTAGATCGAGATTTAATGCCTTTTCTTCTTTTATCTCGGACCATAGGGTTGCCTGCAAGATAATTATTTTGCACTAAATAATTGAAAAAGCTATCAAGAATGCTGCTGACTTTTCTAGCAGTGGCTGAAGATAATGGACAGGCAAAAGGTTTCCATTTGAGATTAATACTGCCATCTTTTTTTAATTTTGATTCTCTGGAGCCACACCAGAGCTTTTTGGGAGTAGGATCTAATATAAACTGTTGGTAGGAAATTAAGTGCTCTCTCTTTAAATCAGAAATGGATAATTTCGGAACATTGCTAGCCCAAAGTATTAATCTTTCAATTTCTTTTATATAGGAGCGATAAGTTAATTTTTGGGTTTGATAATCTTGTAAAAATGTTGCTATTGCTTGGGCATCGGTATTAGCTAGTAACATATTTGGTTCGTTACTTCGATTATAACCGCTAGTGGAAACTAGGACCTCTGATAGTCCACTAAAATCTTTTGAGTCCATATCTAAAAATATTGGTTTAAGCATTTCCATATTAACCGCCTAACAACTGTTATCTTACTGAATAGTATAACTATACAATGTAATTTTGCCAAATTAACTTATCTCATCAAGAGACTTAAGATTTAGTAAAGGTAAAATTAAATACTTAGATAAATCAGAGGTCTTTTCAACGTAAGTTAAATCTAAAAGAGCGGTAATAGAATCAACTTGAGCACTTTGCTTTTTTATTAAGTCAATAGCTAACTCCAAAGTAGCACCTGTAGCAATAATATCATCTACGATAAGAACATTATCTGAGCTGCTCAAGGAGCCATTTTGCATTTCCAAAGAGACACTACTATATTCCATTTGTTTTTTTTCAGAACAAAGGGCATCAGGTGTTTTACCTGGTTTGCGGATAAGACACAATTTTTTTCGCAGTTTAAGTGCAAGAGGGGCTCCAAATAAAAATCCCCGTGAATCTATTGCAGCAATTGCCGTTATATTGCGCTTATTGAGTATTGTAGCAAACCCTTCTATTACATCATTAAAAATATTGGGATCAGCTAAGATTCTCTCAAATGTAATAAAGCTTACATTAGTGATAGGGAAGTCGGGATGAACATTTAAAAATGATTTTATCCAATTATTATTTTTCATGTAAAATACCTCTATGATTAATTGTATCATATACACTAAAAAATAACCTTGACGTTGTTGGTTGACAAACTTCCGTGATTAACCAGAAAAAAGTCACTATTATGCCTTTATTGTAGATTATACCTAGGTTACGGTAGATCTCTGATTGACATAACTACCTTTTAGAATGCAAAATACGTTTAGATCTTAAGATGTTAGTTCATCAATAGACCATTACATTTATAGTTTTCACCTAATTTAAATTGACTTGGAGTATTTCTTAATATGTTAGATATAGCAGTAGTGATTGCAAAGGAAATAAAGACTCAGACCGAGAACGTTAATGCTGCAATTTCACTTTTAGATCAAGATAATACTGTCCCGTTTATCGCTAGATACAGAAAAGAGAAAACTGGCGGTCTTGATGATATACAGCTGCGAACACTTGATGAACGTTTGGATTATTTGCGTGATTTAGAATCTAGAAAAGAATCTATCTTAAAATCAATTGAGGAACAAGGAAAATTAACTCCTGAACTTGTAAAGCTCATTGGTCCTATTTTAATAAAATCAGAACTTGAAGATATTTATCGTCCGTTTAAGCCTAAAAGAGTAACCAAGGGACAGCTAGCTATTACTGCAGGCCTAGAACCTTTAGCAAACAGTTTATTTACCGATCCAAATTTAGAGCCAAGTGAAGAAGCAATAAAATATATAAATGTAGAGCTTGGAATTAAAGATGTTAAATCAGCATTAGATGGGGCTAAGTTCATCTTAATGGAGCGATTTGCAGATATAACTGAACTATATACCGAACTAAAAAGCCATATTTGGAAATATGGACTGCTAAAAAGTGATGTTGCTGAAGGAAAGAAAGATAGTGGGAAAAAATTCAGTGATTATTTTGATTTTGCTGAGTTATTAATAGATATGCCTTCACACCGTATCCTTGCAGTATTCCGAGGCCGTTCTGAAAGCGCCTTAAATGTGAAAATAATCTTAAAAGAAGAAAACAACACATTGCTAAGTATTATTTCTCAACATGTGAATTTGGTAAATGAGTCTAGAGCCGCAGATAAATGGTTACAAGAAGTAGTAAAATGGACCTGGAAAATAAAATTAGAGCACCAAATCGAACATGATGTTTTTTCAGCACTAAAAGAAAAAGCTGAAGAACAGGCAATCGATGTGTTTTCAGATAACGTTAAGACGTTACTTATGGCATCTCCGGCTGGTGATAAAGTAACTTTAGGTTTAGATCCAGGCTTACGTACTGGGGTTAAAGTTGCCATTGTTGATAAAACAGGTAAGATTATATACACAGAAACAATTTACCCACATCCGCCGCAAAAACAGTGGTCACAGGCTTTATCTCTATTAGCTCTCATATGTGAAAAACACAAAGTTGAATTAGTTGCCATTGGTAATGGTACCGGCTCAAGAGAGACAGATCTCTTAGTGCAGGAGCTTATTAACGAAAATGATAACATTAAACTAGAAAAAGTTATGGTTTCTGAAGCTGGAGCATCAATATATTCTGCATCAGCTGCTGCGAGCCTAGAGTTACCTGATATTGATGTATCTATTCGTGGTGCTATCTCTATTGCACGACGGTTACAGGATCCTTTAGCAGAGCTTGTTAAAATAGACCCTAAAGCTATTGGTGTTGGGCAGTATCAGCATGATGTAAACCAAGTAAGACTGAAAAAACGATTAGATAATGTTATTGAAGATTGTGTAAACTCCGTTGGTGTTGATTTAAATACTGCCTCAGTTCCACTATTGAAACGAGTGGCGGGATTAAGTGAGGGGGTCTCCAAGAATATTGTTAACTATAGAGATGTTCATGGTAAATACATTAATAGAAAGCAATTACTACAAGTAGACAAATTTGGCGGGAAAACTTTTGAGCAAGCAGCAGGATTTTTACGGATCCGAGATGGTGATAATAAATTAGATAGTTCTGCGGTACATCCAGAGTCGTATTCAATTGTAACTAATATTGCAACCTCATTATCGATAGAAACAGATAATTTAGTTGCAAATGAGTCTTTAGTAAATAAAATTGATAGCAAAAAATTTGTAACTGAAACTGCAGGCCTAATAACTATAAATGACATACTTGAAGAATTGAAAAAACCTGGCCGAGATCCACGACCAGAATTCAAGACTATTAAATTTAAAGATGGAGTTAATAAAATATCAGATCTTGAAGTTGGCATGGTCTTAGACGGTGTCATTACTAATGTTACTAATTTCGGGGCCTTTGTAGATGTTGGTGTACATCAAGATGGCTTAGTTCATGTATCCCAAATATCTAGCAGTTTTGTAAGTAATCCACGTGATATACTCAAAGTTGGTGGGTTTGTGAAGGCTAAGATAATTGAGCTAGATCTTCAGCGTAAACGCATAAATTTTTCGCTGAAATTAAATGATGAAACTCATGATAAGCCTAAAGGCAAGCATAAGAAAACACATCCAAAAGATGCTGATAATTCAGTGAGACACAATAATAAAAATAAAAGAAAAGAGCCTAAAAAACCCAAATCAATATCTGTTGGTAGCAATGCTATGGCTGAGGCTTTACAAAAAGCTTTATTAGCAACTTAACCTCTGTAATCATGGTGGTAGCGTTGGTTGCTTGCCAGGATTAAGGTATCGCCTCGGCTATCACTGCTAGAGTATCAATGTATGGCCGAGGCATTACCAAAAGGATTATCGCAAACTTTAACCTCTGCTGTCATCACGGTGGTCGCTTCCAGATCCACCTCTGCTACCACTTCTAGAGTCACCTCTGCTACCACTTCTAGAGTCACCTCTGCTACCACTTCTAGAATCGCCTCTACCACCACTGCGGGAGTCGCCTCCATCAGCATTAGAGTCATTGCTAAGGGTAAACATACTAACTTGAAGCTGTAATTGTTTAGTTTGAAGTTGCATTTCTTTTCCTGAAGCAGTGATACCTTCTACGACGGCACTATTTTGCTGAGTTATATTGTCCATCTCCGTGATTGCAATGTTTATTTCATCAATACCTGTAGCTTGTTCTTGGCAGCTAGTACTAATAGTTTGAACGGACTCATTCACTTGGACAACAGCTTGAACGATTCCAGATAATTCATCTCCAGAATGTTTAGCCAAGTCAGTACCATATTTCACTTTTTTCATACTATCTTCGATTAAGTTTTTAATTTCTTTAGCTGAGGAAGCACTTCTTTGAGCTAAAGTTCTAACCTCTGAGGCAACTACAGCAAACCCTCGACCTTGTTCACCAGCTCTTGCTGCCTCAACCGCGGCATTTAATGCCAACAGGTTGGTTTGGAAGGCAATTTCATCAATCACACCAATAATTGCACCAATTCTTTTGCTACTTTCATCAATGTCACCAATTGCCGCTATTACATTTTCAACAACCTTACCACCTTGATGAGCTTTATCTTCAGCATTTTTTGATAGGGTTAATGCATGTTTTGCCGTTTCATTATTACCTTTTACTCCTGAAGCAATTTCATTCATGCTGGCAGCAGTTTCTTCTAATGTACAGGCTTGAGTTTCTGTTCTTTGTTGCAAGTTCACGTTGTTTATGGAAATTTTATTTATTCCTGTATCAACAGCATTGGCTGTATTTACAATATTTCCAACAACATCTTTCAAATTGTCAATAGTCGACTGTAGAGCTCGACCGAGCCCATCATCCTCTGAAGCCAATTTAACTCTTATTCCTAAGTTGCCTTGAGCAATTTCATTAGCCAAGGAAGCTTTTTGTTTCATAGCTTCTATCATTGACTGAAAAGACCTGCCTAACTCATCATCGTTAGATAAGATCTCACAACTTACATTTAAATTTCCTTGGGCTAGTTTTTTAGAGAAAACAACTTTTTGTTGCAAGGCATCAATCATTTTCTGCAGGGATAAGCCAAGTTCATCTTTATCTGATGCCAATGGTACCGATACCTGCAAGTTACCACGAGAAATTTCATTCGCTATAAAAGACTTTCCTTTCAAAGATTCTGTCATGGTTTTCAATGCTTTACCAAGTTCATCATCATCAGATGCCAAGGTAATCTTAGCATTTACATTTCCTTTAACAATCTCTTTAGTCAAATTCACTTTTCCATTTAGAGACGCAACCATGTTTTTTAAAGATGAACCTAATTCATCTTTTTCAGATATCAATTCTACATCCATGTCAATTTTCCCTAATGCTATATCATTAGTTAGGGATGCTCTACTCCTTAGCGAATTAAGCAGTTTTTTCATAGATTTAAGGAGATTACTGATTTCATCATTATTACTACTATTTGA
>JABJGS010000054.1 GCA_018703155.1 Francisellaceae bacterium
CCTTGAGTTTGTGCAAGTGCAGACTCAAGAATCAAAGGAGCAAGATTACCATCCTCATCACGAGAAACATTAACTTTAACAATAGGAGCATCATCTCTACACATCTCTCTTAAAAGAGCATTATTACCTTTACCCATAACATGCAGTCGGTCATATTTATGATTATCCATCTCTCCTAACAAAACAAGTTTGCCATTAGTAATAGTGAATATTAATCTTTGCTTATCATTTATTTTCGCAGAGTAAATATTTTTACAACCAACCTTTTTATCTAGTTTAATTCTAGTTAAAACGTCATCTAAAGTTTTAAAATGAACTTCTAAAACAGACATTAAATCACTGTTAGCTAGATAAAAAATGTTATCGTATCTCATGTGCACTCACTTGTTAGAATTATAATCTTTGTTTGTTTATCGGGATGTTTTTTAAGTATTGGGTTGTTAAATTTGTTTGCTGATATATGGCATAATTGTTCTCGATTGTTATTATTCATAACAAAGTACCTTAACTTAATTGCTGGGTCAAGAAGAAAGAGATCTATACTTTAACTTATAAAATAAGGTATAAATACCACTTCATGCCCTAACTTTTCAATGGTGATATTTCAGCTTGAATGCAGCCTTAAAGGTGTATAAGGTCGCACGGCTAACCTTTTTAGTTATTCATGAGAGAATAAATATTTCTTGTGGGAAATAATAAACAAGATTTTAACATTCACTTCTCCATGAATGAAGATGATTCTACAAGATCAGCTACGCTGCAACTATAGGTGATACCTGGGATTGGCCAACACATGTAGGAATTCCCCTGGTTTTGTTGTGGATTTGCTCATGACTAATACGTAACTTGCGACTAATTTGAGCAATAGAATGGTTCTCTAACAACTTTAAAGTCTTAGTCAATATATCTACCTTGTTTAGTTCTATTTTTACGCCATCATCAAGATCAATACTTAAGGACTATAGTGTTAAAAGTGGGCTCATAATCACTCCAATATTAATTGGAGCATGGAATTATCCTTACACTTTGTAGTCTTATCTTATCTATACACGCTTATTTGAAGCTCTCATTAAAACATGGCGTTAACGTTATACTTTATGGGATTATATTATCTGTACACACTTACTGGAAAAAGACATTTTATAAGATAGAAATTGATTTCATTTAGCAGTACTGAGTATTAGCTCCACCGTTATTAATATTGACTTTAATCGGCTTGCGACAAGAACTCATAGCTTTCATGAAAAACCTAACAGATTATTTTCTGCAATTTTCAGAAAAACAGGAATCAATTGAGCTTCTTTCTTTATCTACATCCCTACATTGATATATCCAAGCACCTTTAACTTTTACATAAGATTCATTCGTACGCCAGCTTCCAATTAGAGGTTTATTCTTGTTTTTAATGGATGCTTTTAGTTTTAGATAATATTCTATAACCCAGAAATTAATAAATGAATGCTCAATTTGCAAGCATCTCTCTAATAGTAACTCATCAATATATCGATAACTTAAAGCATAAGACACATACCATCTAACAGCCATCCACATTATAGACTTCATGAATTGCTTGCCTTTAAAACTTCTCATATTATACCATTGCTATATGGATAGTTAGCTAAGCATTATAACATTTCATATGCAGATGAGACAAAACCACTTGTTTTATGAGAAATATCCTTACGTATATGTCGTACTTTATTATGGCAGTTAGATATTTTCACTTTAGTTATATATCTTCTATTTGAAGTCATATTTTTGTCTTACAAATTTTCTTTGCTATTTCTTTATGGCCTAAGAGATTTAATAGCTTTTTCATTCTTTTGCCCATCATCAAAGCCATACATAGCTCCAAATTAGATAGGTATGGCAACCCCTTGATCTATACCATATGGGTAATTGAATTATAATATGAGCTTAGGTCGTTGCAAGTTAAGTTGAGTTTTAACAGAATGGTTCTTTTTATACCATAGCTATAGAATAAATAGCCTATTTTTTGGCTATATATTCTCACCTATTTCTCATTTAGTTTCTATTAATTATAAACTTACTACTTTAACAATAAGCAATTAATTTAAATTTCTATTACGATATCCAGAAGAGTTATTTAACCTAGTAACCTGAGTAAAACATAAACTTTATAATTAAACTATTTACAATTATAATTGCATTAACTTTGTAGCTACAGTTGTAGCTGTAACATAATGGATGATAACTAGATATGAGCGATTCAGACAACAGCCATCACGATAATGATGGCCACCTACATGTAGATCCAGACCTTGTTGATGGTGATCACCACTGCCCTCATAATGAAAACCTTATTTTTGCTAAAATAATATATGGCTTATACTTGATTAGTTTTTTGGTTGGAGGCACCTCATCAATTATTGGTGTTATTATCGCATATATTCATGATAAGTCAGGTCCCGACTGGCTTGATTCTCATTATAGGTTCCAAATTAGAACTTTTTGGATTGGACTCTGCTACTCTCTAGTATCCTTGATATTAACACCAATTCTTATCGGCATCTTTGGCTTCATTTTTACTGCCATATGGCTCATCATTAGATGTATAAAAGGTTTTAAGCTTTTGATCCGAGAACAAGAACACCCAAATGTTATGACATGGTGGGTTTAACACGCCTAGTCAACGAACTTTCACAATTGTTTTTATATACTAGCTCTCTTAACCTTAAATCAACTTACTAAGGTGTAAAGTGAATAAGCTGCTAATTTTGACACTCTCCTCTCCGTGCACGAAGAGGATTCTACCAGTGCAGATAAATAATTTAGATTATGCATTATAAGTTAACAACAGCACAAACTGCTTAAAATAAAAACTTACCCATATATCCAG
The DNA here is from genome assembly GCA_018703155.1 of Francisellaceae bacterium. GTDB lineage: Bacteria > Pseudomonadota > Gammaproteobacteria > UBA6186 > Azoamicaceae > JABJGS01. The sequence goes on from JABJGS010000054.1 coordinate 2,861, forward strand.
TTTCTATCTATTTTACTATAATAAATAGTAAGCATGTTTGAATTAGGCCATAGTAATGTTGAAACTATTGAAGGAATTAAAAAATAGCTATAGTGAAATTTTAATGCCTCTTTCAGTAATCAAAAATACTTCTAAGAAAATTGAGAATGAGCCTTTTCGACATATTAAATTAGAAAACTTCTTTAAAGAAAATTTCTATAGCCAAGTATGCGAGGCATTTCAAAAATTAAAATCACGAGGACTCTCACCTCATCGTTGCAATGAAAGACTTTCTCACATGGGGAAATATGATTGCTATTCTTTGGAAAATTTGGAAAAATATAGATATCCTCTAGATTTTTTCACCAGCAATGCCTGGAAAGGATATTTCTCTCAACTATTTGACATACCCTTAACTACAGGTCAGGTGACTTCAATTCACCACCATTTAGTTGGTAGCAAAACTGGATGGAATCACACAGATTTTAATGTAGTAAATATGTTTGATCCTAGCAAACAAAATAATATTAATTCTAAATATAATAATGAAATAACTTATTTTGCTATAAAAGGTAAAAAATATCCTGACTATATTCGTCAAGCCATTCGCTCAATTGCTGTTATTTTCTATTTTAATAACGATGACTGGCATTTTGGAGATGGCGGTGAAACAGCTCTTTATAAGGGTGCAAATCCCTTAAATCCAGTCAAACTAATTCCACCAAGGTCTAATTGCATATTTGCTTATGAAGTATCTCCAAACTCTTACCACAGATTTATTAAAAATCAGGTATCAGAACGTAATAGTATTATTTGTTGGTATCACAGTGAGATTAAGACAAAATTACAGAGATTTCCTAACAGTTTGCCCCGCTACTCAAATGAAATTTAAAATTAAATGATTTTTTTGTACACTAGAAAAATTATAACTTTAAGTTTACCTAAGCCAATATTGTTCTTCTTCACCAACAACAACTTTAATTTGACCAGAATCTATATAAGTTATGCATTCATCTAGACTTTCTAATACCTTTTTTGTAGGCACACGGTAAGGAAAGCTATTAGGAGCAATAGCATTTACCGTAATTCCATAAACTTTAAACTCATTTGCCATATGTTGAGTTAATGTATTTAAAGCAGATTTACAAGCAGAATAAGCTCCCTGCCCTAACTCGAAATAGCAATTTATTGCAGACATGCTGCTCACGTTAATTATTGCTCTATTCTTTTTTTTATTTACAGAAGGGTCTATATTTTTCCAAAATTTATCAACACATGCATTAGCTAGTTGAACTGGAGCAATAACATTGGTCATAAACTGCTGACTCAAATTAGTTACATCCATCTCTACTAATGGCTCGAGGATAGTATGGACAGCATTATTGATTAAGCAATCAATGGCACCAAATTCATATAAAGCATAATTTACGATTTCATCAACATCATTACAAATGTCTCCCTGAAAAAATTTAACTCCAGGGGGTATATTTTTAGGGATAGTTCTAGAGATTCCAATTATATTATATTTTGTAGCAAATTGTTTCATATACTCAGTTCCTAGCAAACCTGAGCATCCGGTGAGTAAAACAACCTTTTTCTGCTTGAAAACTTTTTTAAATTTAGCCATTAGAATAGAATGACATCAAATCTGGGCCCTGTCTACAACTCTGATTTATCCTCATTCAAAGCACCACACCCCAGATTGAAAATCATGACCAACACCTAACAGATAAACGATGTAATACAATAGTCTTTTTTAATTTAATAATTTTACTGCAACACAACTATCTGTAGTTGGTTAAGATTTATTTCGCTGGAAAAAATTCTATGAAATTTAATTTCAAACATTTTTTTGTTTTTATCTAGGTTTTTAGCTATTTTAGGTTTAGCAGCTAATGTATTAGCTGCTAACTTATATTCTAATTTAGACTCTTCTTATTTTCGCAAATTCATTGTAACCATTTATATCAGTCATAAATGTATCACTATTAATGTCTCTGTGCTTACTTAGCTCACGAGCAATTTCTTTTTGTGATTTTGTATATTCTTCCAACATACGTCTTTCGTGAATAAGCTTAATCATCATGATTTCAGTATCTCTAAGCCCACTGTTTTTAACTGGTTGTGAAATCACAGATTCTACAGGTTTACTCTCTGCAGCTGAAACAGAAGGGTACCAAAGCATCACAGCACAGGCAGGTATGAAAAATTTAAGTGCCAATGTTTCTAATTTATTCTTTTTCTTGTTCATTATTTAACACCTTTCATAATAATACATTGTTTTACAATATTTATGCGCTGATGTTAAGGTTTTCAACTGACAAAGTCAAGGAATATGCATCCGTGCTGTTACACTGTTATTTTATAAAAATCAGGTAAGACTGGTAAACAAAGATCATGGTAGAAAGCAGTGCGATTGAATATAAACCTTTTTTGTTAAAACAAAACCTATAACTACCAGTCTTATTAAATTTATAACGTCCTTGCAAAAGAATAATTGGAGGTAAAATTCCAAACAAAACAGTTGCAGCAATTCCGCCAGCAATTTGCAAACATTCAAAGAATATCTGAGGCCAAGTATAGGAAAAAAATAATGCTGGGAAAATACATAGAGCACTTGCTATAAACTTTGATAAGTTAATATTAAGTAAGGAAAAGCCATCTATGAGAAAATCTCTTAAACTTAACCCTTGCCCAAGCAAAGATGTTAGAATTGCAAAAAAGGAGAAAACCAATGCACCAGTTGAAATCACTATGCTAGCACCAATATCACTCATTAGTTCCGTCGCGATTTTATTTTCAGAAAAACCTTTTGCCACTTCGTTATAATCTAAGACACCTAATGCTACAACAATCCATATAATATAAAGAACCATTGGTATTAATGAACCATATATAATTGCTTTTTTTGTCTGTGACACATCCCTATTTAAATAATCAAATATTGAGGGGATCATGTTATGAAAACCAAAAGCTATAATTATAAATGGAACTAAAAATACATAATTATTAGAATGTAAATCATCGAGTAGTGAATAATCCATAAATGGAGCAATTGCCCATATTAAAGTTATATAGGCAACCATAAGCCCAAACATAAATATTTGATTAAAAATATCTACAACTTTTGCACCACGCCATACTATAAAGAAACTAAGACATGCCACAAACAAGTAACTTGCTTCGGTCTTTGAAAAAATCTCAACATTTTTGCCTATTAAAATAAATAATAGGTCCCCACCTTTAATTATATAAGCCACCATTAATGAGTAGAATAAAAACCCATAAGTTGCCCATACAATAATGCTGCCTAAACGCCCCATGGTTACATGAGCCAAAGATATCAAATTAACTGATTCTTCTTCTTTAAACCAGGAGTTAGCCTCCAAAAGCATAAATGCTGTTGATAACATAAAGGCCCAAACCAAAAACATCATGATAATACCAGGAATAAGACCAAACAGGCCCATAACTACTGGCAATCCAAGCATACCAGCACCTATAGTACTACCTGCTATTATAAATGTTGCTCCAAAAGTTTTAAAATTAAACACTTTTACGACACTGCACTTAGATTTTTATCATTAATAGCAGGAACTTTCTCTATATCCAAATTATCCTCTTGTCGCCGTCCAAAAGTTTCTTTAATTTTCCATGCACATATAGCACTGATGATTATGGTTATCGGAAACAAATACATAGCAAAATGATAGTTATCCGCAGTGTACACAGGCACCCCCATAGATTTAAAACCATCCCAATATTTTTCAATCATATACCCAAATACTGGTTGAAAAACGGCTCCTCCAGACATTATTAACATAGCTGACAGTGACTCTGCTGATCCAGTTAGCGTTAATGAGTTACTTTCCGCAATAGTTGGATAGCATATAATTTGTGAACTTGACCCAAATCCCATAACTAAAAACCAGAATAAAAGACTGGCCAAGGAAAGATCATTTTGCATTACCATCATGACGGAGATGAAACAAATTATAATACCAACAAACATTGGTGCTTTTCTAAGCCTAATATTGTCTGAAATCATCCCAAAAAGTGGAGAGCCAATTAACATTCCGACGTATAACATGCTACTTACATATGAAGCCTGCATCCAAGTAAGGTTATGTACACTATGTAGATATAAATTTCCCCATAATGCACCTAGAATAAAAATTGGTAAATTAAGCAAAGAGGCAAATGCTCCACAAAACCAATTTTGTGATTTTGAAGCAACTGATGATAATCCTATAGAAAATCCAACTTCTCTATGCTCAGCTCTTTGTCGCTCGTATTCATCTTTCCTGTCTGGATGATAATCAAATACAAATAGAGCGATTATTCCTAAAATAAATATACCAAAGCAAACATTAACACCAATAGAGTAACGCCAGCCGATCATCTCAACCAATATTGCAAACGGTGTTTGTGCTAACAAACCTCCGATCATTCCTATTGAAACGATGCTTCCAATAACAAAAGCTAATTTTTCTTCCGGAAACCATCTTGAAGCTAAACGCATAGTACTTAAAAAGCAAAATGGCCCGCCACTGACCCCAACTAAAAATCTACCAAACCCTGCTGTATATATATTTGTAGATAACGCGAAAATTATTGTCCCTATTATAGATAGCACCATTGCAAAAAGAATTAACTTTCTAGTGGAGAATCTATCCAACAATAGCCCTGCGGGCAATAACAAAAGAATATTACCATAAAAATACATTGAAGATATCCAGCTAAGCGTTATGCCATCAACATTTAAATCGCGCATTATTTCTTTATCAATAACATTAAACATGTTGATTTGGATAAATTCAAAGCAAAAAAACATTGCTGCAGAAAGTACAACAATCCATGGATTTTTAGTTAGTAATTTCATAGTTTATTCCTTAAGTATTAACCATTGGCAAGTCTAAGTGCATATCCGTAGCACAATCAACCGCTTCTTTGTACCCAGCATCAGCATGACGCATAACCCCTGTTGCAGGATCATTAGTAAGTACTCTATTTATTTTAAAACCAGCTTGTTCACTACCATCAACGAGGATCACAAACCCTGCATGCTGAGCATACCCCATACCAACACCACCGCCATGATGCAGACTTACCCATGTTGCTCCTGACGCACAATTAAGTAACGCATTTAGTAGTGGCCAGTCTGAAACAGCATCGGATCCATCCTTCATTGCTTCTGTCTCACGATTTGGGCTTGCTACAGAGCCAGAATCCAGGTGATCTCTACCAATTACTATTGGGGCTTTCAACTCACCACTTGCTACCATCTCATTAAAAGCTAATCCAACTCTTGCTCGATCAGCAAGACCAAGCCAACAAATCCTTGCTGGTAACCCCTGAAATTTAATATGTTTTTGAGCTGAATCTATCCATTTATGTAGATGTTTATCTTTTGGTAGCAATTCTTTTAGTTTTTGATCTGTTTTATAAATATCTTCTGGATCACCAGAGAGAGCCACCCAACGAAATGGTCCTTTCCCCACACAAAACAGGGGCCTGATATATGCAGGTACAAATCCTGGAAAACTAAATGCTTCTTTACACCCAACATCTTGGGCCATTTGTCTAATGTTATTACCATAGTCAAACGTTACAGCTCCCAATTTATGAAACGCAACCATTGCTGATACTTGTTTCATCATTGATAGCTTTGCTTGTTTAACAACATATTGTGGATCCGTATTTCTAAGATCAATAGCCTTATTTAAATCCCATCCTGAAGGCAGGTAACCATTTAGTGGATCATGTGCACTAGTCTGATCAGTAACAATATCCGGAATGATCCCGTCCGCTAAAATTTTTGGATAAATGTCTGCTGCATTGCCAGCAAGACCTACTGTAATAGCAAGGCCCTTGTTACAAGCTTTCTTTATTAGCGCTATTGCTGTTTTATAATCTGGAGCAATTTCATCTAACCAGGCTTGCTCTTTACGTCTTGCAATCTTAGCAGGATCACATTCTATAGCTAGCATACTAGCTCCTGCTATTTTAGCTGCAAGCGGTTGTGCGCCCCCCATTCCTCCGAGACCAGCGGTTAATACCCATTTACCTTGCAGGGAACCATCAAAATGCTTATTTGCAGCAGAGACAAAAGTCTCATATGTTCCTTGTACTATTCCCTGACTACCAATATAAATCCATGATCCAGCAGTCATTTGCCCAAACATCATAAGGCCACGTTTGTCTAACTCATTAAAATGTTCCCAGGTCGCCCACTTCGGAACCAAATTACTATTAGCAATTAAGACCCTTGGCGCATCCTCATGAGTTCTAAAAACCCCAACGGGTTTTCCTGACTGGATAAGAAGAGTTTCATTTAATTCTAAACGTTTCAATGTCTGAACTATCTCTTCAAAACATTCCCAATTTCTAGCAGCTTTACCTATACCACCATAAACTATCAAATTCTCTGGATCTTCAGCTACTTCAGGATCTAAGTTGTTAAGCAGCATGCGATAAGGTGCCTCTGTTGCCCAAGACTTTGTGTTTAAACCACTTCCAGTCGGTGCCTTAACTGACATTGCTACTACTCGCCACACTTAAAAACTATTAGCCAACGATCCTAAAGCATTAATTTAAAACAAACAACTTAACTTTACATCATATCTAGACAATTAACTGACCGTAATTATATACTTTCGCCGTAGGTGTGTGACCTAGACTATAAAATAGTTCCGGTAACTCTTGAATATCATAGGCTACAAAATTAGCCTTCATCCCTTTCTGGATTGAACCAACTTCATTTTCCTTGCCTAAAGCTTTTGCGGCATTAACAGTAATTGCATTAGTAACTTCATTAATATTCAAATCAAAGAGATTTGATGCCAAATTTGCTGCACATAAAAGTGAATTAATAGGTGAGCTACCCGGGTTAGCATCAGTTGCTACAGCAATATCAACACCATATTTACGTAACAGATCAATTGCTGGCCTGGTTTTTGATTTTAGATAATAAAAAGCACCTGGCAACAACACTGCAACAACACCATATTCTGCCATTTTTTCAATATCTTTTTCGCTTGAATACTCTAAATGCTCCAAAGATAATGCTCCTAGCTCACAAGCTAGGGAAGCAGCGTTAGTGTGACTTAATTGATCAATATGAGCTTTTACAGGAATATTGTAGTCATGTAATCTGGTAAACACATACTCTAGGCTGTCCTTCGTAAAAGCTACAGAATCACAAAATATGTCCACCATATCAATTAGATCTGCTGATTGTAATGCTGGAATCCAATCATTAACTACTTGCTCTAACCATGCTCTTTGCTTTTGATTTTTTGGCGGCACATGAATAAGAAAAGTTTTTGTTACATCAATATTTAGTTTGTTTTCAATCATTTTTGCAACTTGAAGCTGCTTTTTTTCATGCTCAAACTCCAGTCCATAACCAGATTTAATTTCAATAGTAGTAACACCTTCAGACTTTAACTTCTCTGCACGCTTGCTACTTTCTATAAATAATTGTTCTAGCGATGCTTCTTGGGTTTTTTTAATAGTTGAGTATATCCCGCCCCCACCACGAATAATTTCTTCATATGTAGCGCCGTTAGCTCGTTGTTCAAACTCTCCAGCCCTGTTACCTGCATAAACTATATGAGTATGGCAATCTATCAACCCAGGAAGAACTAGTTTTCCACCTAAATCTATCATTTCTGCACATTCATTTTCATAACAATATCTATCTACATCAATGCCAATTTCAGTAAACTTATTGTTTTCAACTAAAAATCCTTTATTACTTTTGCCAACAATACTCCCATCAGGCAAAAACATTTTATAGTTAGAAAAACATTTCACAGCCATTTCAAATACTCCCATACAATCTTACCAGCCAAACGTGATGTCATATCATTTAAATCATATTTGGGATTAACCTCAACTAAATCCACAACTACAACTTTTTTACTCTTAAGAATTTTTTGGACAGTATGTATAATATGTTCCGGTAATAGCCCGGATGTGTTTGGTGCGCTAACACCTGGGGCATATGCTGCATTCACAGCATCCATACAAACAGTTAAATAAATATTTTTGGCTGAAAAAATTTTTCTGTCTAGAAATTTATCTATATTTTTCACATCACAACAATCACTATCTAACAAAAAATCTACTTGCGCTTTATTAGCATAGTTAAACAATGTTTTTGTATTTGAGTGTTCGCCAATACCTATGCAAGAGTAATTAAAAGGCTTATTTTGCTCAAGACACCACTGATGAGCCTGATAAAATGGTGTTCCTGAGCTAGCTTTATTTTTATTATCAGTTGCTCTCAAATCAAAATGTGCATCTATATTTATAATCGCTAAATCATCAAAACAACTATATAAACCTTTAGCAATGCCCCATGCAGTTTCATGACCACCACCAAGAACAATAGCCTTGCTATTCGATAGTACAGATTTACTTATAAAGTTAGCCAGAGCGCCCTGACCTGCATTCAGATCATCGTCGACATCAATATTGCCATGATCATATAGATCTAGAATTTTATTTAAAGGTAGTGATTTTAAATATTGTCTTATTTTATTTGGTGCATGCCTTGCCCCAGAACGTCCTTCATTGCGAGAAACGCCTAGATCACAGCAAAAGCCAAGTAAAGCTATAGAATTTTCATTAAAATTGAGGACTTTATTTTGCGTCTGGCATTTTACAATTTGGCCAACGCGTTCATGAATATCTGGATTATCAACACGGCCTTCCCAAATTTGGCCATCAATGCAATTATGCATATTTCCTTTCTTTAAATGGTGCCCGGGGCCGGACTTGAACCGGCACGGATGTTAAGTCCGAGGGATTTTAAGTCCCTTGCGTCTACCAATTTCGCCACCCGGGCATTTCATCTGAGGCTGGAGTCGGAATCGAACCGGCGTCCGCGGCTTTGCAGGCCGCTGCATAACCACTCTGCCACCCAGCCATAAATTCATAACATTTTTTGGAGCGGGAAACGAGGTTCGAACTCGCGACCCCAACCTTGGCAAGGTTGTGCTCTACCACTGAGCTATTCCCGCTACTTACCTCTATCTGGTGCCATTTTATCACGATGGCGTCGTTGCTAAGCCGCTTCCAGTGCTCACGTACTGCGTGTACGCTGCGCGCC
>JABJGS010000013.1 GCA_018703155.1 Francisellaceae bacterium
ATGTCATATAAAAGAAAAAGAGATGCATATAAAATATGAGGAATGTTCTGACAAAAACAAAATTGGTCAAAAATACATAGCAACTTTCAGGTATGATAGGCAGGTTACTTTAGTAATTGAAGTAAATGACCTAATTGAAGTAAATGACCTAATTGAAGTTGATAATAATAAATATATTCCAAGTGCAGCATTCATTAAGCGATAGTTTAATTACTCACCTACACGTAAATGAAGGGGAGTTGATAAACTAATAATCGTACTAGATGTGATTGCAGAGACTAATATGTAGAAGTTTAAATGTATGATATTTCATCTTAAGACTTTTATATTTTTCAAATTATCATAGTTGTCTTTTTGTTTATATCTTCATTTATTCATTTTGAAATAAATCATAAAAAGACAAAATAAAAATGAGTGTTATTTTCAGCATTGGTTTATGAGGTATATATAGATACTTGCTGAATATTTATCAATAAAATCTAGTGCTGTTAAATATTAAACAAGGTTTAAATTAAATATATTTATTCAAAATGTGATGGATAAGGCATTTAAATTCTTGAAGTTGACATTGTTTGTTGGCGGAAGGTATATTGGCATATTCTGCACCAGAATAGTCCATTTATGTGGCTAAAATAATAAAAATTCATATATGTTCTGGCCCTAATAAAACATTTGATAACTTGAATTATTCATGACACTTAAAAGGGTATGAATAAAATTTAGTTCTTATATAGTTGAGGCATATGTTTGAAAATCACTTGAAAGTAGAAATAAATAGAAGCAGGAATCGTCTTATTAAGAGTATTTACTATGGAGCACCTATTCTTGAAGGTAGTATCTCTAGTGATGACATAAGGTTGATTGAGACAGTTAATGTTCAAGAGATTAAACTTAACTCTATAGCAATAGCGGCTTATATTGATAATAAAAAGGCTTTTGATTTTCTTTTAAAATACTCATTAGTTATAAATGATCTTGCACTGCCAAATGGATTAACATTGTTTGTTATAGTCCAAACTGCTCATGCTGATTATTTTGATAAATTATTAGATATTGATTCTGATGGCAGATATGTGTTTCCAAGTATTGTAGAAAACATAAATAGGCATAAGTCATCATTACTGATAAAGACAATGGAGGAACATCAATTTAACACAACTGATGTTTTACTAAGAAAAGATAATGAGATGTATGAGTTTGCGTTTAGATTTGAAGATATGCTTCTTGCTTTTCAGTGGGCTGTTACAAATAGAGAGATAGACGCTATAAATTATTTGTTATGTAAAAACTCTGATGGGGAATATAAACATAGAGATATACCAAGGATAATCACAGAAACTTCAGGTGATTTACTCAATTTTCTTGTTTGTAATAATCAAATTGATATTATGACTAGATTGTTAGCAATATCTGAAAATGGATATGAATATGAATTTCCTGAGCTTATAAGACAAATTTGTTTTCCAAAAAATGATTGTTTATTGAAAGCTTCGGCTCAAAATTGTTCAGAGATTGTTGCTCTATTGCTAATGGTGCCTAAAATTATGATGACTGAAAATGTATATGATGCATTTGAAGCAGCATTAAAGTTAAATCATTATGATGTTCTTATGGAATTCTTGAAATGTGACAGGCTGGATCTGTTAGATTTGAAAATTTTGATTTGCGCTATATTAAATAAATATGATAATGCAAAATCTTTTAAATTTTATGGGAGGAATGCCAAGAAAATAGTAAATATAGCACATGGGTTTAGAAAGTATTCAGGAGGCTCATTAGAGGCCTTGGTGGTATCATTAAATGATAAATATAAAGATAAACTTGATTCGTTGTGTTTTGAAGCATTTGATATTAGCCTAATAAATATTAAATTGTCATGGATGGAGCAGGTATACATATCATTACTTGATTTGAAAAAATGGCTAGAAATGAAGATTAAAAGCAACGCTGGAGGGATGAGCATATTAAATATTCACAACAGTGATTGTAAATATAAACAATTATGGTGTTTCATAACCCATATTTGCACTGATCTTGAGGTGAGCGAGCAAGTAAAGGCAATAAATAAAAGCACCTATGGACATATTACAGAGCATAATAAAAATAATTCCCCTAAAGTATCAAGACTTAACAAACTTTTATTGTCATATACATGGGTGGCAATTAGAAATAATTCAAATGGTCTTGAAACAGAAAGAAATAATGATGGAGATATTGGAGTCTTTATTCAAAATCTTTATGATGTGATAAGAAAGTTCGCGGGTGATAGTCGTGGTCTTGAAGGAAACTCTAGATATGGAGCTAATGAGCTACAAATTATTATTGCTGACTTTCCTAAACATGAAATTTCATTAATACCTGAAGCTAGAATAATCGATGAAAATAGTGTAATGAATGAAATCGGACAATGTATTTGTGCTTTTATAGTGCAGCGACCTCAAGAGTCTAATCTTAAGTTAAAGCAAGCACTAATGAATGATGGTGATAAACAGCAAAACAGGAAAGTTCTTTTAGAGTTTAACTGGGAAATAATGGGGCTTGATGATGAGATGCAAGCAATTTGCAATAAACATTTTGGGCAAAGATTTTATAATGTACCTGTGACTATAAGAGGTAAAGTATATTTAAGTGCAGCTGAATATTTACAAGAAAATTTAATTTTAAATAAATGTAAACTAGTTAATATTTTCGAAAGAGAAATCATGGCAGTTCTTAGCCAGATGCATATCCCTATGAGCCCTATAATAGAAGAAATTCCTAAAAGACCAGGTAGATTTAGCTTGTTATCGGGTTCTAGAGTAAATACTTTTATTTTCAGAATTTCGAGTGTCAATCAAAACTCTAATTTAGATTCTAGTCTAGATTCTGGCTTAGATTCTGGCTTAGATTCTAGCCTGGATTCTACCTTAGATTCTAGCCCTAGTTCGTCATTTGATAAGATGCGATGTGTTTTCGGCATGTCTCCAAAAGCAAAAGTGACACCAATTTAAAAATGAAAAATATAAAGTTATTATAGTTTGTTTATAAATGAATTTACCTGAACTCTTATGTAGAGACCTAAAAAATATTGCTATATGTAATGAAATTTAGAGTGTAGTAGCATAATGCCTATCTAAAATGTCACCCTTAGGAAAACAATTTGTTTAGCTTATATTAAAGGTGATATTCTTTATCCAGTGTATGCACGCATATCAAGGATGAACAATGTCACCAACACCTTCTTTTAATTCAGTAAAAAATTCCTCATTCGCACAATTATTGACAGGTCCTGTACAAAAAGTTGTAAAAGATTTACATAACATTTTTTCAACGCAAACAGATGTATTTGATAGTGCTATGAGAGCAACTATCACAACAGCAGCATTTGGGTTTGGAGTCGGATTTTCTCATACTATGTCCCCAAACTATGCTCAAGGAATAAGGGAGATATGGAGGTCTCTAGGAGCACCAGAATTTTTATTACCACTTTTAGTTCCATATACAGGTGGTTTAATAACAGGTTATGTTGGGAATGAATTTATAACTCAAACATTACGAGTGTATAATTATTGTAAATATGGAGATATGGATTACTTTTTAACAGAAAGTGAGATCAATAAAATAGCTGTAAAAATAAAAAAATCAGAAAATAGAGATGGCGATATAGAAATTATCAAACAAGAATTAACTGATGTTTTGGTTTTTTGTGTTGAGAAAATACGTTCAGAAGATGTAGATATTCGTGACATGCAAAAAATATATATAAGAATTTTCAAGCAGTTAAGATTAGGGGATTTGAGTTCATATTATAAGCATAAATCTTTGATGTTGACGCATCGAGAGCAAATGGAGAATGATGCGAAAAGATTTAGAGATGAAATGAATAAAGTACAAGATAGAATTGATGCTATTAATCGTGGGGACATGGAGGTTGGATTAGATTCAGAACCTGAATCAGATGAAGAGCTAGATGAAGATTTAGTACCTTCCTCGTCAACAATGGAAAGTAGGATTATGGCAGAAATACATAGTTTAGAGCAAAGGCTGAATAGGGCAAAGGAAGATACCGAAGATGTCTTTTTGCCTAAAATTAGCAAAATGGGCTTTGCCATGCAAAAATCAATTAGTTTGCAGGAGGAGTTGAAACATGAAGAGCGGTATCTTTACTTGTTACAGAAACAAGAAATAGTTTTAGCAGAAAAGTTTTTTAAAATATCATTGACAAAATTTGTTAATGAGAAAATGTCTGGGTTGTTGGCTCGCAAAATAGATGAAAAAAATGTAAGTGAAGATAATAAAGAATATATGGAGTCAACTAAAGAAAGTATTACCTTGAAAATTTCTAAAATTGAAGTTGAATATCGTAGATTGCAAGAACAGCTAAGTGTAATTAGGAGAGAAATTCATGAGAGAGACGATTCTTTAGTAGCAAAACAAAAGGAATATAGCGCCGTGGGCGTTGAAATAAAGCAACTTCGTGATGAAAAAATTACAAGTGCAAATGCTGAAATTTTAGAGTTAGAAGGAAAAATTAAACAATTATCTGCTGAATTCGGAATGGCTAAAATAGATTCTAACCTCCTTAGTAGGTTACACAGGCAAGATTCCGAGACTATAAAAAGGTTAAAGGCATCAAGGAAAAGCTCTAGCGATGTCCCTCAAGGTGATGTTGATGAAGACCTAGATGATAACGTTGATCGTATGTCGGAAATGGCTCTTGCTAGAGCTTCAGAGCCTTTGAAAAGTATTGAATTAGTGATGGCGAGCAGTGGTGGTAGTGAATCGTCAATTAAAAAATTGACAGATAACTTAGAAGCATATCACAAACAAATTGATAAATATCATGCTGAGTGTTTAGAAATAGAAGGAAATATCGGGAAATTTAAATTAAGGTTACATAAATTGTGTAATGAAATAATAAATCTCAATATGAATGAATTTGTAAGTGAGCATGACGTAGATGAGGTATCTAGTGAGCACAGTAGTGCTAACTATGATCTATTTGATACTGAAGATAATAGGAGTAGGTCTCTTCCTCGTCCACATAGTTGTAGCCATAGTCCAAGATTAGACAAACATCAAAATTTAGGATTATCTCTTGTCCCATATAGTAATAGAAGAAATACCTTAGAAGAAGATGATAGTATGCATAGAAGTGGATCTTCTAGAAAACAATCTGCTTTACATCCTGGGACTCCGTTGTCAACACCAATGTATGATCGGCAGATGCAAACTTACAGAAAAACTCGTAAAAGAGTAGTGACTGCTGAAAATAGAGAGGAAGCCATACATGATTTGGAACAGCAAAAAAGAGATGCAAGAATGAGAGTTGGGTATAGTAGTCTTGCTGCAACTAAATATATTTAATAAATTATGCTCAATAAATATAGTATAAATATTAAAACGTAATTTTAATTCTTGGTTTTTCAAGCATATCACGAAGAGCTTCCTTGTATGCATCTATGTTTGCATGAGTTGTAATATATTCTTTTGGGGATGAGTTATGATATTGATTTTGGAAACCACTACTAGATTGGGTGCCTATGGAGGATGTCTGTACACGACCGTTTGTTGCATATTTGGCTCTTTTATGCGGAAACTCAGTGATAAATTGTGGGTTATGTTTTATCTTTGATTCATTTCGCATGATGGACCTTTAATGAGAGCTTATTTCGCGCACATTATCATTAATATAAAAATAGAGCAACCATAGAGCCATAATGATTACTAAATATAATATCCTTTTATCTTAGCCAAAGTTGACAGATATTCTCTTCTTGTGTATGTTCATAATAAGACTCAAAATTGATACTAGATATGAAAACTGTTGCAAATACAAATAGACGATGGCGCTGGCAAATATAGGTTCGCTTTATTGTTTTATTTGTAATTAACAGGAAATATTAGTGTATCTTCTTTTTCAAAAAGCACCTCTCATTTTTAATCTTCAAAATTGGCGAAACTTTAACTAGTTACGCTGTTATTCGAAAATTGTATATTTTCAATATAAATTGAGGAAGAGAAATGAAAAACATTCTAATGATTATTATTGCAATAACTTGCCATAGTGCCGTTGCTACGACTTATGATTGTACAAAAACAAATGTAGGTATGATTTTACCGTTAAAACATAAATCATTAGATTTAATTGCCGATGGCTTCAAGATGGCTTTAACTGGGCAATGTCCAAATAGCAAGATATCAATAAAAAATGCCTATGGAGACATGCTTAGTCAAAGTATGTTAATTAAACAATTTTCGAATGATAGTAAGATTGATTATGTAGTGACTATTGGTACTGTAGCTGCACAAATGGCATCTAGTATATCTAAAAAACCAATACTAGCACTTGCTGCAAATAAAGAAGTTATTCAAAATGACAATATGTATTTTGTTAGTGATGAATTGCCAGCTAATATAGTGAGTGATTTTTTAACATCATTAATGCCAAATATAAATCAAATTACCATTATACATAGTATGAATGACAAGGTGCACAAAGAGTTGAAAGCTATTGAATTAGCCCTAGGTGAGCATAATGTAACTTTACAGAAATTATCAGTAAATAATATTTCTGATATTTATAGAGTGGTTAATCAAATATCTGTGCGTTCAGACTTAGTATTAATGTTGAAAGATCATGTCGTGGTAAGTGCAGTGCCATTGTTGCATCAACATACAATGAGAAAAGATATACCACTAGTGAGTCTTGATGAGGGATCTGTGAAATCTGGTGCTGATTTAGGCATTGGCGTTATCGAGTCTGAAATAGGCGAAAAAGGTGCAAAATTAATAATGTCATTTAATAAGCCAAAAATAACAACTATGAAGAACTTAACAGTTTTTTATCATAATAAAACTAAACAAATCAGTGTTGTTACAAAAGCCATGACATATGCTCAAAATATGAATTATCAAACACTGGAAGTTATAGGGGGGCATATATGATGATCTTGGTTGATGTTTTTGAGCAAACAATGCTAATGTTGCCAATGATATTTGGCATTTATTTATCGTATAGGATTTTGAAAATAACGGAGTTAAGTGTTGAAGCCAGTTTTGTTCTTGGTGCTTGTGTTTTTGCCAAATCATCTCAGGTGCAACCATTAATTATTGCAGTAATGTTAGCATTGCTTAGTGGAGCTTTAGTTGGCTCTATAGTATATTTTGTACACAAAAAATTGGAGATCCCAGTGTTGATATCAGGGATCTTAATAATTTTCATGTTTCAAAGTGTAAACTATGTAGTTATGGCGCAACCGAATATTCAAATTATTAGGACTATGGATAATAATTATATATTTAGAATATACCTTTTATGCAACGTTATGATTTGTATGTTGACTTATTTCTTTTTAAGAAGTCAATATGGGTTAAGATTACGCTCTGTTGGAATTAACAATCAACTTGCTAGTAAGCTGGGTATATCTGCCAAACTGTATTATTGGCTGACCGTTGGTGTTAGTAACATGTTGGCTGCTATATCAGGGGTTACACATGCTTATTATGGAGGTTTTGCTGATTTGCACATGGGTGTTGGCATATCTTTAATCGGTATTGCTGCAATAATGATTGGTATATCATTACTGAAACTTGATCAAGTAAATACTTTTAATTTAAATAAAGAAATTTCTGCGATTTTTGCAGGAGTATTACTGTATAGCCTTGTAATTTCGATGTTGTTGCATTTCGGTTGCGATCCTATATATTTAAAATTTGTTTTAGGTTTGATCGTCTTTGTAGCGTTGTTTTCAGCTGGGAAAACTTATCAAGAGGTGCCGGATGCTTAAGTATGAACAAGTAAGTTATAATATAAATGGTGCGAAAATTATAAACGATATTTCTATGAATTTCAGAAAAAAAGAATTGGTAGCAATCGTTGGTGAAAATGGAGCAGGGAAAACAACATTATTTAATATTCTTTATCATAGGAAAAAAGTGTCAGGTGGTAATGTATATATAAATAACACTAATATAAAAAAAATAGATAACAATACATTTTATCAGAATGTTGTAATGCTTTCGCAAGATCCTAAACAATGTTTATTTGAAGGACTTACCTTGAAAGAACATATAATATTATATAAAAATGATGCATTTCATACATCTATAAAACAAATTGAGCAATATCTGAATTTCATATTACTAGAGAAGATTAACTTGACTGTTGATTCATTGTCTGGCGGGCAAAGGCAAACATTTGCTTTTGCTTTGACAATGCTTAAATCGCCACAAATATTATTATTGGATGAGCATACAAGTGCTCTTGATGCTAATGCTGCAGAGCATATGATGCAAATAACTAAAGAAGTTGTGATTAATAAAAGTATAGTTGGATTAATGATTTCTCATAATATTGAGTTAACAAAAAAATATGCAGATAGAGTAATTCTTGTCGCAAATGGAAAAATATCATTTATATAATTGCATTCAGTACTTGTTGCCATTTGTTTGTTCTTATGTCAATCATTGGGTTAACTATTCGATAGTAAGATACATGATTTTTTGTGCAATTCTTATTTAATAGATATTTTTTTTTTAAGTGAACAAAGATGTTATTATGTATCGTTGGGGGATAACATATGTAAAAAGGACTTGTATGCATATAATAGGCTCGTGCTTCACAATCATTACTATTGCTCTGGGATTATTAGGACTTGGAAATAATGGTTTGCATTATTGGCAAGAATTTGGACCGGCAAGAATTATACCGCATGAAAAGGTATATGCAGATTTAAATCAAGGTTTAGATTTTGATAAGGATAAGGTAAGTCATAAAATCATTGTAGTTATCACGTCGACTCAAAGTGATAAACAAAAAGCTTGTAAGACAATTTTCACAGAGAACCCTAGATTTTCAGAAACAAGCATCAATTTTATAGCATTGACATCAAAATCTGATATTGCACCACAGCCTCTAGGAACAAGTGCTGCTGAACTTGGTGCTACAAATAGAATAAAATACTTAAAGAAACAAAATGTTGGATTGGATGAAAACATAACATACTACTGTTCCATAGAAAGTTTTTTTACTGCACCAGATATTTATGAGCCTAGAGATCATGCTTTTATTGTAATTCAAGATCCTAAATTACGTATGTATCGCTATATCTCTAATGGCGTTATGGTGTCACCTGCGATATATGATGCTGCATTAGATTATGGCGGAATGAGTAGTGATGGAAGTGGTTCATTAATAACAATAGGAGAAATATTAGCAAAACAATATCAAGTAGATCCACAGAGTTGGCATAAGTACATAACGCAAGATAAATATTCAAGATATAAGCAAATTATATCTGCACTTGAAACAACTAAGTTATTTTAGCTTATGAGTATACAAAAAATAATTATACTTTTTTTTGCTTTAACAATGATAACTGGTTGTAAAGATGAGTTATGGAATAACCCATATCCAAATATGAAAAATACTGATAAAACAATTTATTCATCATTCACAGAACGTCCCAAGCATCTCGATCCGGCAAAATCATATAGTTCAAATGAATGGAGCATAATTGCGCAAATCTATGAAACCCCATTACAATATGATTATTTAAAGAGACCATATACATTAATTCCTCTAGCAGCGGTTAATATGCCGACAATAATTAAAATTGAAGAAGGTGGAGTTTCATATACTCTTTATACAATTCAAGTTCGCGATGATTTGAAATATCAAGACCATCCAGCCTTTGTTGAGGAGAATAGACAGCTAAGTTTTGATGAAGTAATTAAAAAATCTAATATTTCAGATTTTCCCACGACTAGTTCTAGAGCAGTTTTAGCGCAGGATTTTGTTTATCAAATTAAGCGGTTAGCCGATCCAAAAATAAATTCGCCAATTTTCGGGTTGCTAAGCAATTATATAGTTGGTTTGTCAGAACTAAGAGATAACCTTGATGCTAGATCTGGTGATTATGACTTAAATGATTTTCATTTGGCCGGAGTGAAAGTGATAAATGATTATACATATCAAATTAAAATTAAAGGTGATTATCCTCAATTTATATACTGGTTAGCTATGCCATTTTTTTCTGCAATGCCTTATGAAGCTGTTGAGTTTTATTCTCAGTCTGGAATGGAAGAGCATAATTTAACGTTAGATTGGTATCCTATTGGTAGTGGGCCTTATTATTTATCAGAAAACAATCCAAGTCATAGGATGATACTTGATGAAAATCCAAATTATCATGATGAGTTTTATCCTAACTCTGGAAGTGATGATGATATGAAATCTGGATTGCTAAAAAATAGTTCACGTAAATTACCGTTAGTTGATAGGGTGGTATTTTCATTGGAGAAAGAAAATATTCCTTACTGGAATAAATTTATTCAAGGGTATTATGATACCTCAGGAATTTCTTCAGATAATTTCAATAGTGTTTTCAGCCCAAGTGGAGCAAGTAGCTTTGCATTAAATAAAGAGTTAATTGATAAAGGCATTAGAATGCAGTCGACAATATCACCATCGACAATGTATTGGGGTTTTAATATGTTAGATGAAACTGTTGGTGGTTACTCTGAAGAGAACAAAAAATTGCGTCGAGCAATATCTATTGCAATTGATTTAGAAGAATATATATCAATTTTTTTAAATGGTCGTGCTGAAGTAGCAATGCATCCAATTCCACCAGATTTATTAGATGAAAAATATATTAATCACCATTCACATGAAGTGTTAAATGGCGAATTGAAAAAAAAGAATATTAGTGTAGCAAAAGAGCTTTTAGCTCAGGCTGGTTACCCACATGGCAGAAATAGTGAGACAGGCGAGCAATTAAGTATATATTTTGAAGCAATAGGAAGTGGTGATCCTAATGAAAGAGCAATACTATCTTGGTTACGAAAGCAATTTAAAAAATTGGATATTGAATTAATTGTTCGTGTCACTGATTACAATAGATTTCAAGATAAGATTAAAAAAGGTACAGGGCAGATATTTTTTTGGGGATGGAATGCGGACTATCCTGATGTTGAAAATTTTTTGTTCATGTTCTATAGCAAAAATTCTAAAGTGAAACATGGCGGTGAAAATGCTGTGAATTATCATAATAATAAATTCGATGAATTGTTTGAGAAATATAACTTAGCTAAAAGCCCAGAGGGAAAACAAAATTTAGTAGAGAAAATGATTAATGTTGTGCAAGATGATTCACCATGGGTATGGGGCTATCACCCACATACGTATACTTTATACCACGAGTGGTATAGTAAAAGTAAACCTAATTCAATTGCCAGGAATACAATAAAATATATAGATATAGATCCAATCAAGCGTGATCAAATGCAACGATTATGGAATAAAGCAAATTATGTCCCTTTAGTTATCACCTTGTTAATAACGATAGGTTGTATTATTTTATCTGCATGTTTCTATTATCGTAGGCAATTAGCTAAAGTAAAAAGGATGTTGTAATGTTTGCATACATTATTAAAAGGTTTTTATATGCTATTCCGATTATAATTGGTGTGAATATAATTACTTTTTCTCTCTTTTTCACCGTGAATAGTCCTGATGACATGGCGTATATGCATTTGGGAGGAAGGTTTGTAACCCAAGATGCTGTAGATAACTGGAAAGTTGTACATGGTTATGACAAACCATTGTTTGTCAATAGTGAGAAACAGGGCTTAGAATCTATAACCAACACTATATTTTGGCAAAAATCTGTACGACTATTAGTTTTTGATTTTGGAATTTCAGATCAAGGGCGAGATATTAGTGAATCAGTATTTAAGAGAATGGTACCAAGTTTAGGGTTAGCTATACCTGCCTTGCTAATAGGGATATCAATAAATATTATCTTTGCAATGTGTTTGGCAATGCTGAGAGGAAATATTTTAGATAATATTGGTGTGTTTATATGTGTGTTGTTCATGTCAATTTCAATGCTGTTTTATATAGTTGCAGGACAGTATATTTTTGCTAAAGTTTACAAGTGGGTACCAATTTCTGGGTATGCTCATGGTATAGATTCAATAAAATTCCTCTTGCTTCCTATTACTGTAAGTGTAATTGGGGGTATTGGTGCCGGGACTAGATGGTATCGATCTTTTATATTAAATGAGACTCAACAAGAATATGTTCGTACAGCATTTGCAAAAGGCTTGCCTGGATATAAAGTTGCATTTAAACATATTTTAAGAAATGCAATGATCCCAATTTTAACTGGTATTGTAGTTATAATACCATCATTATTTATGGGTAGTTTGTTAACGGAATCTTTTTTTGGTATTCCAGGTTTAGGCAGCTATACGATAGATGCTATCAGATCACAAGATTTCGCTATAGTTAGATCAATGGTATATATTGGCTCATGGCTTTATATAATAGGACTAGTGCTAACCGATATATCCTATGTCATTGTTGACCCCCGGGTGAAGCTATGAAGATATATTTCCTTTGGACAGATATTTTTTATATGGCTTATATGCTTATAGCTTTTATCGCAATGTTCTATACCATTAAACATAATAAGGCCAGATGGTATAAAGCTTTCAATACTAAAACCAGAATGCTAGCTGTATCTAGCATTTTGTTATACGCAGTTGTTGGCTTTATTGACTCTGTTCACTTTCAAGAAAAATTATCTGGTGATGTTGATGAAACCCCTGATTATTCCCAACAAATTACAAGTGGATTAGATCTGCTATTTAAAGAACGGTCCAATACTTTTGAAGTTACTTATTCATCACCACTTGCCACACATTCCTTTGTTCCTGAGATGGAAAATGCAAAATGGGTTTTTCCTAAGCTAATAAAAGTAGATAAAGATGAAATTAAATTCATGGATATACTTGAGTATATTATTAAAGCTACATTATGGTTGTTTCCTGTATTATTATTATCTTGGTTATACTGGCGACGTAAAATTAAAATATCTGTATTATTCAAGAGCTTATCAATACCAATATTAGTTTTCATTACTTTTGGAACGTTATTATTATTATCTAATGATTATCATGTTTTGGGTACTGATAAAGTTGGTAAAGATGTCTTCTATATGGCAATAAAAAGTGTTAGAACAGGACTGTTGATAGGTATTTTAACTACCTCGATAATAGTACCAATTGCGATTGTTATGGGAGTAATGTCAGGATATTTTCGAGGATGGATCGATGATATTATTCAATATATATATTCAACTATAAGTTCGATACCGGGTGTACTATTGATAGCAGCAAGTGTTTTGAGTTTACAGTTATGGTTAGAAAAGCATCAAAATTTATTTGAAGGTCACGCAAACCGGATAGAAATGCGATTATTATTAATTTGTATAGTTCTTGGTGTTACAGGTTGGACAGGATTATGTAGATTATTACGCGCTGAGACTTTGAAGCTCAGAGAGTTATCATATATTGATGCTGCCAAAATTTTAAATGTCAAACCTAAAACTATAATAATCAGACATATTTTGCCAAATATAATGTATTTGATTTTGATTTCAACTGTTATGGATTTGAGTGGTTTAGTTCTTGCCGAATCAGTGCTGTCATATGTAGGGGTTGGTGTTGATCCGTCATCTTATAGTTGGGGTAATATGATTAATGGAGCTAGGTTAGAATTAGCTAGATCTCCAATAGTATGGTGGTCTCTGTTTGGAGCCTTTTCTTGTATGTTTATCTTCGTTGTATCAATAAATATTATTGCTGATGCAATACGAGATATTTACGACCCAAAAACTATTGTGAATTAATTATGCTAGAAATAAAAAATTTAAACATAACATTAAAAACACCAACAGAGCTCCTTTATGTTGTCGACGATTTAAATTTAACTATATCTGCAGGGAAATGCTTAGCTATTATTGGTGAATCTGGTTGCGGTAAGTCAATGACGGCTAATGCAATTATGAGATTATTACCACAAAATGCTTATTATGGGGCTAATTCAAAGATTATATTTAAAGGACGTGATTTATTAACATTAACTGAGAAACGAATGCATGATATTCGTGGGTCTCAGATTGCAATGATATTTCAAGATCCAATGACAAGTTTGAACCCAGTATTATCAGTTAGTGACCAAATGTATGAAACTATTAAATTAACTGGTGAAAGGAATAAACAAAATATTAAAACAAGAGCATGGGAATTATTATCTCAAGTGAAAATACCAGATCCAAATCGCATGCTGAAAAGTTATCCACATGAACTATCTGGTGGCATGAAACAAAGAGTAATGATTGCTATGATGGTTGCAGCCAGACCAAAATTTTTAATAGCAGATGAACCTACAACTGCTCTTGATGTTACAACTCAAGCAACGATATTAGAAATATTGAAAGATTTGCAGCAAACCAATAACATGGCATTGCTGCTTATTACTCATGATTTAGATGTGGCAAAAAATGTAGCCGATGATATAGCTGTAATGTATGCTGGCCAGGTTGTAGAGTATGCAAGCAAGGATAGTATATTTAAAAATCCGCGACATCCATATACACGAAGATTGTTTGCAGCAAGACCTGAATATAAAGAACGACAAAACAAACTTTTAGAGATCCCAGGTGCTGTTCCCAGACTAAATAAACGCTCTCAGCTCTGTAAATTTTTACCACGTTGTCACATTGCAACTGAACATTGTAAAAGTAAAAAGTTAGAGAGTAGTATACCAAATACCAATCATTTTGCTTTATGCCATAATCTTACAATGTCTGATATAAAGGTTGATAAACAGCCAATTATTAGAAATAAAGTATTTGAAAAATCAGTACTAAGTATTAATGACTACACTGTGAAATATCCAATTAAATCAGGATTCTTAAGACGGACTATAGGTTATTTAGAGTCAGTGAAAGGTGTTTCAATAGAGCTGAAAGAGGCTGAAGCTCTAGCTATAGTTGGTGAATCTGGCTCTGGAAAAACTTCACTAGCACGCTCCATCCTAGGGCTAGTAAAACCTAGTAGTGGGTCTTCTAAGTTATTTGGTCGTCAAAGTCTTGAATTTGATAGGCGGTGGGCATTAGAGCAAATTCAATTAATATTTCAAGATCCATATTCAGCATTAAATCCGAAACTAAATGTACTACAGCTATTAGCAGAAGCAATTAATGATAGAGAGCCAATATTTGAATCAGTGCATAAATTGCTTAATTTGGTTGGTTTATCTAGTTATGATGCTTTAAAATATCCACATGAATTTTCTGGAGGGCAACGACAGCGCATTTGTATTGCCAGGGCTTTAGCGGTTGAGCCGAAAATATTAATTTGTGATGAGCCAACTAGCGCTCTGGATATGTCTATACAAGCTCAAATATTAAATTTACTTTTAGAACTCAAGCATTCTAAAAAGCTTTCATATATCTTTATTACTCATGACTTATCTGTAGTCTCATACATTGCTGATTTTGTTGCGGTAATGTATAAGGGAGAAATTGTTGAATATAGTGATGTACAACAAATTCTGATGGACCCAAAACATACATATACTAAAAAATTAATTGATTCATCCCTATTTAGCTAAGTAAAATTGATATGTAAGATTTAATTTGCGATAATTCTTCACCTTTATAGTGTGTTTAATAGAGGGTTGGATGGGTAAAGGTAGCAAAAGAGAGTTTGATAGTGATGGGGATGGTTATAGCAGTGCTGAAGATGTGTCTGCAGCTAAGAGAATGTCAATACCTAGAACACCAGAAGCAGCACCAGTTTCCCTTGTACCACCGGTAAGTCCAATCCAGATATTAGCTAATGTTACTTATTGTCGTTGTGTTTTCCAATTATTTACTTTTGACAGAAGGCGTATTGCTGACACTGGAGCTACATTAGGCAAAACTCCAGAAAAAAACAATAGAATAAAATTGCGCACACATGAAGGGACCAATCATCCTAAAGTTAAAATAATATCAGCACCTTCCCAGACTTATGTTGGTGAGAGTTTTCCCGAAGATTATGCCGCTCTTGGTGCTACTTGGGAAGTCAAGGTTGCTCTTTTAGTTGTAAACTCATATGCCCTATATAGTCGTCAGGGTAGTGATAATGATAGTTTAAAACCATTTGGTATTGAGCGCGGGCACCTATCATATGCTAGGGATCAGGTGGTGCTAATTTTATCTTTATATGAAAATTTACGTCGTGATGATAGTGACAAACTATCTCCTAATTTTGAAGTTGAAATGGCTGAATATTTTGGAGATATATACAAAATAAAAGAATATTATGATGAAATGGCTTTGGTGGTAGATTATAGCTTAGTAACCAAAGATGAAATTAGGAAGTTACAGACTCGTTATAATGAAACTCTTATTGCGTCAGATAAAACAAGAGGTTTTGTTAATGCAAGATCTGGAAGAGCAGAAGCTAATTCTTTATCTTTAAGTGAAGCTGCTAGCAGTGGAGTTAAAAAAGTACATTTTGTTCCTCGTAGTTTGGTAGGTAAATTATCAACAGAACAATCTACTTCTGTATTGGCAGTTACTGGTGGAGCTAGAAAAGATACTGGTGTGAAATCAAGAGCTAGAGCTGTGGCTAGCTCTATTGCTACTGGAGGACTATATGATGGTTTGCTTTCTTCACCTATTGCAGCATCTGCAACAAGATCTGTAGGTGGCTCAGGATTATATGATGATTTACCATCTAAGGATACAGTATCTAAGATAATGCAAGAACCTAAAGAATTACCAGGACTATATGATGACTTACCTCCTCCTGTTGGAAGCTCGAAAGTATTTGTTTCAGCTGATGATTTGGAGCCATCTGTTTCATTAGGAAAAAGCATAAAACCTAAAAATTACTGATGTTCTTATAAGAACAGCATAGACTTTTTTGATTGTATGTTGTTGTAAATTTATTGTCTTATGTTATAAATAATGTTTTCCCTAGGACAATATTGTGGTTATGTAAGTTATTAATAGCCATTAAAGTTTTCACTGACGTATCGTGTTCTTTTGCTATCTTAATTAAACTATCTCCAGTTTTAATTAAATGAAACTTTCTATCATTAGGCATGTTTTTGTTAGTACCTATTGGGATAATAATATTCTTACCGATGACAATGTTATTATTACTCATGTTATTGAGCTTTATAATAGCCTCTATTGATGTGTGATTTTTCTCTGCAAGCATACTTAATGAGTCGCCAATTTGAATAGTGTATGGCATTGATTTTATATATTCATTTTTGGCAAGACTTAAAATATTTGCTTCAAATTTAGATGCATTCACAACCGGCAAGGATATGTGTTTTGGTGCCTCAGGGTGAGTTGTATGCTTTTTCAATCCAGGGTTGTGCTTCTTAACTTGTGCTAGAGGCAGGCCTGAAAGCTTAGCTACAACATTTAGATCTATTTGATCATCAATATCTACTTTTTTTAATACTGGGGTATTAGTTACATTTGGCAGCGTAAAGTTATATCGTGCATTATTTTTAATAATATGGGAAATTGCTAAAATTTTTGGTACATGATGAATAGTTTGACTTGGTAGTTTTAAATCTTCAAATTTGGTACCCAGTCCATTTTTTTTATTTTTCTTAATGGCACCGGCAACGCGACCTTCGCCGGCATTGTATGCAGCTAAAGCTAGCAACCAATCGTTATCAAAATTTTTGTATAAAAATTCCAGATAGTTTAGCGCTGCATATGTTGATTCGTAGATGTCTTTTCTACCTTCATACCAGCTATCTTGAGTTAGCCCATAACGAGCAGCTGTGTCCTTGCTTAGTTGCCATATGCCAAGTGCCCCCATATTTGAATGTGCGTTAATGTCATAAGCACTTTCAACCATAGGTAAGAATATAATTTCTGCAGGCATATTGCGATCTTCTAATTCTTTAGCAACATAAAATAAATATGGACTTGATTTGTTAATTAGTCCTTTAATATTGTAAGCATTATTTTTCGTATATTCTTTTATATAGTGCAGAGTAAGTTTGTCTGTAATTGCTTTGTTGTGGCTTGTGAGCTCAAATTTATCTTTGATAGAATTCCAAAAGCATAATGAGTTATTCTCACCTTTTATAGCTAAACTATCATTACTGTACTTAGCAAGAGTATATGGTGGTTGAATGTTGCTACAACCGATAATACTTATCAGCAAGACAAAGATAACCAATAACTGTGATTTTACTATTTTCATATCTAGACGATTAACTAAAAGGGGAATATTAACATGTCTTCTAGTTGTTTCACAACCAGCTTAAGTTGCCCAGCTGTCTTTTAGTTTTCTAAGAGCAGTAAATAGTTCAAGTTCACTGCGAATCTCAGTGTCTAAGTGTTCTTGAGCCGTTGCTATCAATGTTTTGGAATATCGTAAAAAAGGGTTGGTTCTTAGTTCTATTTCAATAGTTGAGGGTAAAGTTGGCAAACCTTTACGACGTAACTCTTCACATTGAGTGAGCCGGTTATTAATATGGTTATTATCAGGCTCCATAGCTAAAGCAAACTCTAGGTTTTTTAGTGTATATTCGTGAGTTGGGTAAATAACAGTGTCCTTGGGTAAGCTTTTCAATTTGCTAAGTGAGGTAAACATTTGTTCTGGGGTGCCTTCAAATAACCTGCCACAACCAGCGGAAAATAATGTATCACCACAAAATAATAAATCTTTATAGAGGTAAGCTATATGGCCTAGGGTGTGGCCCGGGATGTGAATAATTTTAAAATTGAGGTTATAATCTTCAATAAGTATATTTTGTTCGTCAGCAAGCTCGTGGGTGATACAGGGTATATTCTCATACGTTGGCCCATACACAGGGATTTTAGTGTTGGCAAGAGACCTTATGCCACCTGTATGGTCTGGGTGGTGGTGAGTAATAAGAATAGCAGATAGGGATAGTTTGTGCTTTTCCAAATAGGCTCTAATTGGCTTCGGATCACCAGGATCTATAATAATTGCAAGCCCAAGCCTTTGATGAACAATAGTCCATATATAGTTATCTTGGAATGCTGGGATAGGTACTATCTGAAATTCATACATACTCCATATAGTCGCAAAAAACACTATGGTCCGCAATAGGATTAATATTATTTTTAGGGAGTGGAATATGGCTATAAGTGACAAGGATGTCGTTGGGAAATTATCTCATGCCACAGCTAACAGGAATATTGGAGCTAATGCTAATAGTGAATCTGGGGTAGGAGTTTCGTGTTGTGATGGTGCTGCTGAGCATAATACTGGCGAAGTTGAGTGTGCTTATGATGGTATTACAGTTGTAAGCCCAACAACGGCGGAAGGTATTGATAGAATTGCTAGATGTACAGATGAACTTTTAGCAATTGAAAGTGAGCCTGTTAATGAAGAAGAAATTAGACGACATATATCTGAGTCATCCAAGACTCTTGAACCTTTACCTCCCATTCGTAATGTAGTCCTTGCCGGTGCAGGAGGTAGGGGTTTTATTTATTGTGGAGTTGCATTATCTCTAGATAAGCATGGAGTTTTAGAAACATTAAAAAGAGTTTTTGGTACATCATGTGGTGCAATAATTGGAACAGCAATAGCTCTTGGATATAGAGGGCAAGATATTATTGATATTTTAGTGAATACAGATTTTGGAGATTTTAAGTCTGAGTTGCCAAAATCCACATTAGAAAGAATAATTACTAGCTTAACTGGTGAAGCTATAGGTAATGCACTTAGTATTTTGCTATATCGTCGAGGACTTTATTCTGGTGAAGGAGCATTAAATTGGCTTGAATTTATGGTTTATGCCGCAACAGGTGATCCGCATACAACATTTGCCCAGTTGCAAGAGATGGGAAAGACTAATATAGCAATAAAAGAATTATATATCATAGCCGCGAATTTAACTGATGGTACCGAACAAGTGTTTAGCTACAAAACCACACCTAATGTACGAATTGCAATAGCAGTTTTAGGATCCATGTCTTTACCTGGAGCATTTATTCCAGTTGAAATAGAGATTGATGGTGAAATTAAACATATTGTTGATGGGGGAGCTGTTGATGAATTCCCAATGTCGATGACAGATGTACTAGAATTTGCTGATCCTGAATATGGATTAAATCCTAATGGGGCAAACCCTTCAACTCTAGGGTTTAGATTAGATCAAGCCGGTAGAATTGAGGATATATTTCATTCTCATACCAGGGTTAGCGCTGGTGAGTATGATGCTTCAGTAAGAGCTTGGATGGATAGATTAAGATTAGCCGCGACTCAAGCAGGACAAGATAGAGAAACCTATACAAAACATTCAATGACGACCGTTGGTATTGATGATATGGGAGCTTCAACATTTGATTTCAGTGTAACTCCTAGAAGAAAATTAGATATGGCAAAACATGGCTGTAGAAAAACAGATGAGCATTTTTATTTATATAGGGGTTGTGGGACTTTCTATCGTTCTGAACGTCGTGGCTCAAGGAGACTGGAAAGACAGATCGATGCAACAGCCAATGAGCTAATTGATGAGTATAATAAAGTTACTAAACAATATGTTGAAGATAAGAGCATAGATATTGTTAGGCAAGAGTATTTGCTACAAAGATTAAAGGAAATTTTATATTTATTGGAGCTAAAATTTAGTACAAATCCTTTGATTTCGGAGTTAAAAGATCGGCAAAGTAACTTAGGTGTATTACAAGCAGAACATAGAGAGATTTTTGAAACAGCTAGAGAAGGAATGGTTGAACATCGTAGGGCAATTAGGATAAGAATGGATACTTATATTTCTGCAGATGAAAATCTTTCCCCCGGGGTGTTAGATATCATAAAACGCGATGCCAAAGTAGAGTTGCTATTTGCGTGCTCTCGTAAAAATCATTGGTCAAGTCAGGATAAGGTACTTGCTTTGCATGATAAGGTATCTGTAGAGCACAATAATGGGAATATAGCATATGTGGCTGCAGCAGAGGATGCAACTACAGTTTTTATATTTTTGCAGGAATGTTTCGGGCGTGAGTATGTCTCTGGGCCTGGAAAGAATGGGCTAACACCATTGTCAGTAGCAATAACTAATAATAATAAATATATCATTTCAGCGTGCGCTTTTTATATGCCAGAGTTAGTGAAGCAAGGACAAGAAAAATACTCACCATTAATGCATGCAGTAAATGAAGGAAGGCTTGATGTCGCATGTTACTTGTTAGAACATTTCCCTGATAAAATTAGTCCAGAATCAGTAATGGAAACTCTTATGGATAATGAATCAAATATACTCCATGAAATTTTCAAGAAAGGTATTTTTGAGGTAAATGATATTCTTAAAATGATAGAAGCTATTTGCAAATATAATCCAGAACATTTTGCCGATATGCTTCGAGCTAAGGATTCATTAAATAATACGCCAATACATTACTTAGCACAGTGTGGCGGAATAGAGATATTAGCAACTTTAGTACATTTTATTTCAAAATATGAGCTTATTACAGAGAGTAGAAGTACAAAATATTTACTTTCAATAAATGTTAAAGGCTCAAATGAGGAGACGGTGTTAGATAAAGCTAAGTTGAACAATGATTTGTCTGATGCACATCATGTATTTCATTTACGTATAAAAGATATAAGTGGCGAAGAGTACGACTGGCTAAGTCAGACAAGGATTAACACGTTAACTAGAAGTGCTAGTGCTAGCGATGTTTGCTTACTAACAGCACATTCCGATGAATACGAGCAAGCGCTAGGTCAAGAGACGGAGCGTGATCTTCTATTGAACACATCCCCACGTGACAAAATTTTAGTACGTAGGGCCAGTATGGATATATAAGGAACATGTACACAATACATCTTGCTTGCTATTTCATAATTATAACAAGCAAGGTTACTATTAGAGTACGTGAAATTAATTAAGTCCACGAATACTTTCAATTTTATCAATACCAATAAGATCATGTGTATCATTTACTATTAGTAGATGTTTGTCATTGGTGATAAGTACTTCTTTATAAAATTCAAGTAATTCGTCTTTAGAAATTTTCATAACTAGTTCAGCTATTTTTTCATTTCTATCAAAATCAGTGTCCTCTTTACTCAAAATATTCCAATGTTGGCCAAGGCTAGATGAAATATCTTTTGGCTTATCTAATAAATTGTCATAAATACTAGATTTATGTTCTTCAAGTTCACGTTCAGGTAGTGTTTTTATTTGGTCGTATTCATCTGATATAAATTTATCAACTCTGTGTAGCAAGTCGCGTTGCTTATAGTTTGGTGATTGGATTATGAACTGTACCCCTAGTTGTTTATAGGAGGAATCAGCTCGGGCAGCGACTACATAACCAACTTGTTGAGTTGTTCTAAGTTCATCAAAAAAGGGAGTGCTAATAACATTACCTAAAAGCATAAGTTTTGCTTTAGTAATATAGTCACTTTTATCTATCGGGTAATAAGAAATTAACACGTTGGAGTCTTTGTCAGTGGGGTGTACTTCCCAATACATGGTTTTTTCAGGAATTGAAACATTTTTAATTTTAGGAATATTAAGTTGTTTATTTATACGGATGTATTTAGCTATTAATTGTTCTATTAATTGTGTGTTTTGCTCATTGATATTTCCTTCAATTAGAGCTGTAACATCTACAACAGATGATCTAAGTATGCTGGTATATTTAACAAACTTATTATAATCAACATTATTAATTGCTGTTAGTAGTTCTGTGTTAGAAAAATTACCTTTTATTAATAATGAATCATGCTCACTTATAGCCATCTGAAAAGATTTAGCATTTTTATAATTATTTAAGCTGTCGACTAGTATCGTTTTAATTGAAGCAAAACGTTCCATTGACAGGTCACTTTTCATGAATTTCATCAGTGATAAGGATAGAGCTCTATCAATATTATCACGATAGGCTGATATATTTATTGTGAGGCCTGTTCTCGTTGTATCATTACCTATTGAGATACCTGCATCACCTAATATGGTAGCATATTCAGTTAAGTTGTCATTTATCATTAAAGTGAACAAACCAGCCATAATAAAATATTCTGCTGAGTCAGAAACAAGAGGTGTCTTTAAACTTAATATCAGTTCTGTTCTTGGATTATTAAAGCGTTCAAGGTTTAATTTCCAAATTTTTATATCATTATCAGCACTAACTAATATTGGAAGCTTTTCTTTTTCATTAGATGTGACAATATCAAAATTTTCTGGTAAGAAAATATTTTCTTTCGGTAACATCCAATCAGTAGTGCGTTTAGAGTTTAATGTTGTGAAAAGGTTTATATCTATGTCATCTATTTTATATTCAGTTCCAAAATATTTTTCTTTTTTGTTAACATCTACTTCACTGTCAACGTTTAGAATAACTAAATTATTGGGTGTAAAAGTATCAAGTAATGATTTTATTTTGTTTTCTGGAAATTGTGATTCTGGTTGTAGAAAGTATACGGTTAATAAATCTTTAGCAGGGTATTCTCGTAAAAGAGTAGATAAATTGGTAGCTAAAGATAGAGGTTGTACTCGTTCACTAAATTTGAAGGATCTAATTTCAACTTTCTTTTGTTGCTCGAAAAGCCATTTTTGGACACCATGTTTTTTAACCCAGTCTATATAATCAAAGGTATCTTGCATGATCATTGATTTATGTGTGAATCCTTGATCAGTTAAAGTGAATTCAATTTCAAAAAGTGCGTCAGTTTTCCCAATATTATTAATACCAATACTAAGACCACTGATATAATTTTTATCTTTAAGTTTAGTATACAGGCTTCCTGGAGTGCTGGTGCCTAATATGTATTCAACATATTTTGCTGGATTGTCCTTATAATCAGCAACTTGATTGGGTATCTTAAATATCATAGATAATGATTTTGCATCATTAAGGCTTTTTATATTTATATTTTTTTTAATTTCGTCTTTGGTTAAAATTTCTGGAAAGACGCCATCTATAGTAGTGCAAGGACATTTGGTTTGAATGCCAGAAAACATATTTTCAGCATAGCTTTGTAGAATTTCAAGGTTTTGTGGTCCAACGATTGCAAGATACATTTTTGATGCATCATATTTATCATCATAAAATCGCTTAACTTCTTTTCTTAGGGAGTTATTCTGATTATGAAGCGTTTCTAAATTACCCACGCTAAATGCTGCCATAGGATGTTGGGGGTTTATTATTTGTTTGATTCCATGATATATACGCATACCATCATTTTTCATATGCATTTTGTATTCTGAGTCAACAGCATTTCGTTCTCTTTCTACATATTCTTCAGTAAATAAAGGTGATATAAAGAATTGAGCAAACCTATCTAAGCCTTCCTCTAGCTGATCTGCGTTGATATCAAATAGGTATGTGGTATTCTCTGAAGCGGTAAATGCATTATCATGTCCACCATGTTTAGACATAAATTCATGGTATTCATCAGGCTTAGGGTATTTTTCAGTACCAAGAAATAGCATATGCTCAAGGTAATGCGCAAGTCCTGCTCGGCTCTTTGGATCATCAAATGAACCGACACCCACAGTTAATACAGCAGCAGCTTTTTCTGTTTCAGGATAATTAACCAATACTACTTTTAGGCCATTGCTAAGAGTTAAGTGCTTATATTGGTTGATATCATTGCTACTTTTAGTTATATCGTTATTAGTGGCGTCTTGGCAACAGCTAAGAAAAGCCATTAAAGCGATCATGGTAAATGTTTTGTAAAACTTACTTATGTAATTATGCATTTATATT
Organism: Francisellaceae bacterium; assembly: GCA_018703155.1. Lineage (GTDB taxonomy): Bacteria > Pseudomonadota > Gammaproteobacteria > UBA6186 > Azoamicaceae > JABJGS01. The sequence continues at coordinate 24,558 of JABJGS010000013.1, forward strand.
ACCTTTAATTAAGAGGAGTAACTACTAACTATTCTTGTAGAAAGAGCTAGGGGAATTAATAACAAAATACCATACTATCTTTAATTATCGCTAGTAACTGAGGTTAGCTAAGGAAATAAACAAAAAAACACCTGTAAATGTTAATTGCTACTTACGTTTTAGTTGTGGCAAATTACCTATATAAATAACTGAGCAGTACTATATTTCTTAGTCTGTACTACCTAACTGTCTTGCTAAGGCTACTAGGTGTAGAGATGTTAGCCTCATCTTTACAACATAGCTGTATTTATAGGATCCTTTTCATAGGGAGGCAAATTTCAGTATTTGCGTTTCTGACTATTGAGTTTTTGAAGAATTTTAGTAAGGGTAGCACTTTTTTTAGTTCTTAAAGCTAATACAGCGTCTATGGGGATTTCCTTTTTTCCAAAGAAAACTTTCAAAATGGAAATGTAATAGGCTCAATAAAATTACTATATAAGATGCTATATGATTATTGTTGTGTGTCAAAGGGTAGGTCAAAAATATTGAAATAACTGGGCAAAGAATTAGTGGCGATAAAACTTTATTTTTTAATGTTAAAGGTAGTGGTAATAGTGATATGAGTCGGTATATAAAATTATGCTTAGTATTCATGTTTCTGTTTTTATCATGGGTGCTATAAATAATATAGGCTGTGATATCATGCACGATTGTAGGTTTTGCAATTAAAAAAAAGTATACTCTGATATCGTAGCGATATACGCACTGATGCACATAGCAATATTCATTAATAAGTAGTTGCTGCCGATACTAAATTTTGGTGGTCTTGCCTCTCTGTAGATTAGTACTGCCATTAAAATAGAAGAAGCGATAAGTAGGAATGCTATCATGGTGATAAGTTCCTGAATTGGAAAACCCAATATGAATTTATTCTTTAACCAAGATTTATGATATGCGACAAAATATAGATTGGTTGCAGCGAGTGCGGAAAACCATTTCCAGCATTGAAAGCGCCAGTTGGGTTTATGTCTAAGGAACATCAATGTGAGTCCAAATTGCTGAGCTATTATGTGATACATGTTGTAAAATACAAAAAAAAGTAAGAATAAGGAGAAGCCATATGGCATAGTACCGATATAACAAACAAATAATAATACCACTAAAAATGGTACCCAAAGCTTGCGTTGGTAATGTTGTAGGTATTCTTTATCTGCTAAGGTGATGAAGCTTGCAATAATATGGGGCATTATGAATAAAACAGTCCAAATCATCATGTGCTCGGGATTTTCTTTAAAGTATAAATTCAGTAAAGTTTTCTCTAAAAAAAATAAGTCAATGACTATTAGTATCATACATACAGGGACTACTAAATAAACAGATAGTAATAATTTGGAACTGATTACAATTTGAGTTTCAGACTTAATTTTTATATTATCAGTTTGCTTACAACTACCTTCAGTACTATAACAGTAACTTTCCAATGTTTTTACCTACTAAATAGTTTTAGTGATAGCTAAGAGTCTGAAAATGTTAAGACACTAGTATGAATATATGTTTTATCACAATATACTATAAAGATAAAAAAACTGGTCAATTTCCATCGTTAGTTTTTATAATATTTGACCCTTACCTCCCCGTATGAATGAGAGTCTCTACAATATGCTGCGACTGCGGGTGATTACTGGGCTTGTAGATTTAATATCTTTCAATATCCATTACATCAAAGTAGATTCTCTGTACAGGCTAACAGTCTATGTTCTAGACTTATTACATCTCTTTGTTTATATTGATATTGATGAGTGGCGTAAGAATCGAACTAAACAAGGTCGTTTGCCTGATAAATTAAGTCTTAGATCTTCTAACCATTCATTACGTGATTTATTTGCTATAGTATTTTATTGTAGACGAACTTACTAGACGCTCACGATATATTTACTACAGTATTTTATACAATGAAATCATCGTAATCGCTCATTTGTATTATTTCCTATAGCTGCACATTGTTTTTCTGGAGCTTTTCATTATTCTTGATCATACCTGGTAACATAAGGTGTTATTCACCCTGGACCACATCTTAAGTTGTTAGCAAGTAAATGCTCTTCTGGCTGCCCATCATCTCTGGCACCAGCCTCGCTTGGCCTGTTACCGTCTCTTACATATCCCATGTAATTCTCAATAGACTGCTTAAAGATACGGCTGGTGCTGGTGTCGCTTTTTTTACAACTTACCATGACATCATACTCCCTGCCGGCAAAAGAAAAGATAAGATGGGCGCTGTCACCAACAAAACAA
>JABJGS010000008.1 GCA_018703155.1 Francisellaceae bacterium
AATCCATTAAAAGTGATGAAATGGTAGGTGTGTCAATTTCCACCTGCAGCCAGCCAATTTCAGGCTTCTATCACAAGAAATAGATTATCAAAAGGGTATGATTGCACCCCCAGGATCTATTATTATTTTCAAAAGATTAAAATCTCCTAAAGCCAGTACGACCGCTCCCTCCTTCTTATATATGGAACTTAAAAGCACAACGACTGTCTAACTAATACTGATTGCGAGATATATATGACTGATACTAATACTCCTACAAGCTCGTCTATATCCTCGGTGCACATGAACAGCGGACCCGTTAACAGTAATATACGTGCCATGCCATGGGCTCCGACAAGTTCGGTCACAACCCCACCGCTTAACCAGACTCCAATCGGGAGTGCTGCAAGCAGCCAAAGAAATGATACTTTATTTGCCGAGTTATCATCGCACCCCACAGCAGAGAGACTTAAAGAGATATTTGATAAGGTAACCACTGAAAAGAATACCATAGATCACTTTTTCAGCGATCATTACGATTATTCCATAATAGGCCGTCCGTTTGAATATAACATTAATATGTCCGCTAAAAATATAAACAATCTTATGATTATTCTAGAGAAATATCGTAGTTATGATGATGATGGGTATGAATTCAATGACCTCTTCTATGATGAATTAAAAACATGGTCTAAAGGATTAACTCCCCCTGGACCAAATGACAAACTCCAAAACGTTCATAACATTGTAAAAAAACATATTGAACATTGTCGCGACCGTGATACTCTATTAAATTCTTCTATGATACCTGAAGATGACTTGGCATCGGCATTGTCCGACAAGAGTATTCTTCCCCAAAGCGACTTCGAAAGTATTTCTATCTTTTTAAATGAAATAGCTGCGGCTGCTCCAATACCTGTCCCCGCTTCTTACTTGGTTGAGATCATAACAACAATGGCTAAGGATATTGAGGAAAAAATTTCTCAGTTACAGTCCTCAAATCCAAGTATTGATGTTAATAGTTTAAGTGATGAAATGAAAGCATTTGAGAGCTGCATGGCTATAAAAACAGTATTAGAGGGCAATGATGGAGGTAATAGATTTGAGGAATTTAACGAAATTGAAAAGAATATTAATAAAGCAAGGTCTCCAGGCATAAGTACGGCTCCTGCACCAATTCCACAAGCACCTATCTTGAACTCTGTACACCCAACAATAAGTACTCCGACGCCATCCTCTGGTATAGGTGTAGGTGTACCAGTGCCTATACCATTAAGCATACCCCCACAAGCCAGCAATACAGAGCTGACCTCAACAAGCATATTAACCAAAGAGAAATTTGACGATATTATTAAGAATATACAGGAGCCTGCAAACTCTTCATGTAACGTAACAGTTAAAGCACCAGGCTCAGAGCCATCTCTACCTGAAGCCGTCATCAACAGTACAGAATCAAATGGTGGGGTTGACGTTAAAGTTGAAACAAAAGTTTATTATGACAAAGAAGAAGGAGATTCAACGGCTAATGATACAGGGACCTTAAGGCAAGTTTTAACTGCAACGAAAGAAGAAGATGGTGTTAACGTTGCGACCACACCAACAACTTTGCAAATATTAGCTGCATTGGAGCTTCAAGCTAAATCTGATAATATGAGCTTTAATATTACATTATGCACTAACCCCACAACAATACTTCTTGCGATCAACCTAGCCAACTCTCTAGGAATGAACCCTCAGCTTGGGGACGATGCAGTTAAAGGCGCTATGAAAGGATATTCTCAAGAAATATTAGAAGGAGAATTGCAAGTGGACAAGATGGCTGAAATAATGAACGACCCAAACGCTGCGGCAATTATTAATAAGATTAAAGAGAAAATCGTGGCCCCAGAGCCTATTGAACAAGGTCTTGGTATGCATGCCCCCAAACCACCTTAAATTATATTAGCTCTTATCTTATCTGTAGAACCATACGATAGATAATATAGATGGTCATCAGACAGCTCGACCTACCTGGCAGCGGCAATTATTAATAAGATTAAAGAGAAAATCGTGGCCCCAGAGCCTATTGAACAAGGTCTTGGTATGCATGCCCCCAAACCACCTTAAATTATATCAGCTCTTATCTTATCTGTAGAACCATACGATAGATAATATAGATGGTCATCAGACAGCTCGACCTACCTGGCATAAGCGATCTAATCCTATTGGTTGAAAGTATCGGTTAGATTTAGTTTACATCTTATCTAAGCTTTACACACTATGGTATCCCACTAATTCCTTTATCAACCTAAGCTTCATTCTTACAATACAACGATCTATCTAGCTTCTCTTAAAGATTTTGGCTCTATATTCAGCTTTTTTAGTTTCTCAACTAATGTAGTTCTACGGATCCCAAGAGCATTTGCGGCTTGAGCTACAACACCATTGTTTTCAGCTAACGCTTTTTTAATATAGGTTGACTCTATCTCACAGATTTTATCTTTTAAGGAAAAGTTATCTCCTAGCTCATATGGGTTAGTTATTATCTTTTGCGACAAAGTACTTGTCTTAGCTATACCACCCCCAATTTTTATTTTCTGTGGTATCTGTGCAATAGTAATGTCCTGCTTGGGATATAAGACAGTTACGCGTTCAACGATATTATAAAGCTCACGAACATTGCCAGGCCAAGAATAATTGACCATAGCATCGTAAGCACTATCAGTAAATTTAACCTTACCGCCATCATAATCTTCTATTTGATTTTGAAAGTGCTCTATTAGTAATGGCAAATCCTCAAGGCGTTCACGTAAAGGAACAATATTTAGCGGCACGACATTTAATCTGTAGAATAAATCCTCTCTGAAGGTTCCATCTTCAACAAGTGAATCTAAATCTTTATTAGTTGCGGCAATAATTCTTACATTTATGTTAACAGACTTTGTGCTACCTAAGCGTTCTAGTACTTGCTCTTGTAGCACTCTTAGTAATTTCACTTGCATGAAAAGTGGCATTTCAGAGATTTCATCAAGAAATAGTGTACCTTGGTTTGCTAATTCAAAGCGTCCAATTCTTGCTGATACAGCTCCTGTAAACGCACCTTTTTCATGACCAAACAGTTCACTCTCCAGTAACTCTGTCGGAATTGCCCCACAATTAATTGGTACAAAATTTGCGGTTATGCGTTTTGATTCACTGTGTAGCATTTTTGCAACTAACTCTTTGCCAGTGCCAGATTCTCCGGTAATAAGTATTGTTGCTTTAGCGTTAGCTATTTGTTTAATTTTTTCTTTTAATTCTACGATTGCTTCGCTATTACCTATAATTGTTGTTGTTTTGCTCATTCTCGGCCTACTTGTTATAAAAAGATTTCATCAGTTATTTAGTTACCTAATAGCTCCTATATACACAAGCCGTCAAATAAATGTCACCTCTATGTAGATTTTCGTACAAACGATGTATCTACCTATCTATAAACCTCTGCTGACCATGCATGAACCACTATACATGGAGTTTTTTTGGCATTCCTAAACCCAAGAAGATTATAAAGCCCTTATGTATGCCCCTATATAAAGAAAAGGAAGATCTTGATGCTAGGGAGAGTTCTATGGCTCTGATACAAAGAAAGATGCTTTTGTTAAAATAGCTATACTGTTATTAGTCACAATGGACAATCCATAAATGATTAACAAAAGAGATGTTATAGCTAACTGTCGTATCTTAGGAATTAGTGTTAGTGCTAGTAAAGAAGAAATTAAACAGGCACGAAATCGATTAGCTAAAATATATCATCCAGATAAGTACCCAAACATATCAGCTGATAAACTTAAAGCTATTGAAGCTAAATTTAACATTGTCTCAAATGCTTACCTTTATTTAGTAGATAACCATGCAAGCATTCAGCACAATTTTCAATATGTTGAAAATTTCAGCTTAACTTCAAAAGCACACACGGTACTTCGCTCTCACTATGTTTATAGCGAGGTGGCCAACTTCTAGACCATAGGCAGCTAGCCCCAGAAACTACTACAATGTAAATAATGACTTATAGAGGAAGCGTTATGAGTATTTGTAGGATTTGCACCAATAGTATTCAACCAATTATTTCTTACGGTAAAATGCCTATAGCTAATGGTTTCCTTACCCCTAAAAAGTTTGATACTGAGTATTTTTTTGAACTTGCCTGTGGATTTTGTGAACATTGTTTTATGTTTCAATTAATTGAACAACCAGCACCAGAAATTATGTTTCATGATCAGTATGCATTTTTCTCACAAACCTCCAAATCTATGTGCCAGCACTTTGAGGGTGTTGCTAACAATATTGTTAGCTCGCTACAAAATCCTTCTCCTTTTGTTATTGAACTAGGTTGTAATGACGGCATCATGCTCAAGCATATTGCTAATAAAAAAATCAATCATCTGGGTATTGAGCCTTCAACCAATGTTGCAGCTGTTGCTAATTCACATGGAGTGAAAACAAGCTCAGAGTTTTTTAGTTTAGAGCTAGCCAAATCTATCAAAATTGAACATCAATCTGCTGATATAATTTATTCTGCTAATGTCATGTGCCATATCCCCAATCTACCAGATTTAGCCTTGGGCATTGCACACTTGTTAACTGATGATGGCAGACTGATCTTTGAAGATCCTTATCTTGGCGATGTGCTTCAAAAAACTTCATACGACCAAATTTATGATGAGCATGTGTTCCTCTTTAGCCTCCATTCAGTTAGTCAAGCTTTTGGCGCTGTCGGGTTAGAGCTAATTAATTGTGAGCATTTAAATACTCATGGTGGCTCTATGCGTTATACCTTAGCGCGCACAGGTAAATACCCAGTTAGCGCATCCGTACGAAAACATTTTGAATTTGAAAGAAAGCTTGGACTAAATCGACTTGAGCCATATTTAACCTTTGCTCATAACTGCCAGGCATCGAAACTTGCTCTAGTCTCCTTATTCAATGATTTAAAATCACAAGGTAAAATAATAGCTGGTTATGCAGCTACCTCTAAAAGCACAACTATTTTAAACTACTGTGGTATTAATAACTCTCATCTTGATTATATTTGTGATACCACCCCTATAAAGCAAGGGAAATATACCCCTGGCACTCACATTCCAGTTGTTCCTTATGAACATTTTCAAAATACCCCACCTGATTACGCATTTTTATTTGCATGGAATCATCTTCATGAGGTTATGGATAAAGAGCAAGGATTCATTACTAAGGGTGGTAAGTGGGTGACACATGTACCCAAAGTTGAAATTTTCCAAAGAGAATATGCATGATTCAATTTGCAGATCCAAAAGCTGAAAATGCTATTTTTTCTGATAAAATAACTCGCTCCATAGATATAGTTATTAAAGATAGTAATTATATTTTAGGACATCATGTTAAGGCTTTTGAAAAGAATTTAGCTAAATTTTGTAATACCAACTACGCCTTGGGAGTTGCGAATGGCACTGATGCATTATTCTTATCCTTAAAAGCATTGGGTGTAGGTCCTGGTGATGAAGTAATAACCACCTGCCATACTGCTTTAGCAACAATTGCAGCAATCACAGCCACTGGCGCTAAGGCTGTAGTTATTGATATTGAAAATGATATGCTCATGGCTAATAGATTGTTAAAGAAAGCCATTACGCGCAAGACCAAAGCTATTATTGCAGTTCATCTATATGGGCTAGCCTGTGATATGCACTTTATTTCAGCGCTATCTAAAGCTCATAAGCTATTTGTTATTGAAGATTGTGCTCAAGCCTTTGGTACTAAATATAAAGGTCGCCCAGTAGGCTCACTCTCTGATTTAGCTACCTTCAGCTTTTACCCAACAAAAAATCTCGGGGCTATTGGAGATGGCGGTGCCATTGTCACCAACAGTGCACAGCTATTTTATAAGATATCGCTTTTACATCAGTACGGATGGGATAAAAGCCGCGTTAGTCAGTGCCCTGGTTACAACTCTCGCCTTGATGAAATTCAGGCCGCAATTTTAGATATTAAACTCCACAGTTTCTCAACCCTTTTAGATATGCGCCGCAAACTTGCTATGGCATATTTAAATGAACTTATCCAAATTGATGATATCGTTTTACCCACCGATTCTAATCTGTCACAACATAGCTATCATTTATTTGTGATTAAAACCAAAAACCGAGATAGGTTAAAAGAATATTTATATGATAATGGTATAGCTGCTGGAATTCATTATCCAGAGTTGGTTACAGCACACCCTGGCTATCAAGGACTTATAAAATATAAAGATAAAGATCTTGTAACTGCCAAGCAAACCATAAATGAAATTTTATCCCTACCTTTATATCCGGGGCTTAAATCTAACGACCAAATCAAAATAATAAAAGCCATAAAAGGCTTTTTCTACCAAGAGTTAAAAGAGAAAAGACTTCTTTGCACTTGATTACTTTAACCGTGTCCTTCCAGTCGCTATGCATCGAATTTTTATTATCTATACACGCCTGTATGATAATTTACTCTTATGTCACTGCAAGTCTCAACTGAGTTTTGACAAAACCAGATTCTCTATTGGTTTTAAAAAAGATATAGAATTAAAGCTACTCCTTTAGTTTAAGGTACTATGAATTTCTATGTCTGCTCCTATTTCCTTTCTCTGGGTTTTCAACGCTAACTAAGTTTTCACACTCATTCTCAGCGGCAAGAGTTTGCAGGCCTCCCTTCTCATCTTCGCTACTAAGACGCATTGCTTTGGGAGCCGGTCCTTCAACATCCTCATCATGTATTTGTCCACAGTAGGATTCTTCAAGAGTTGAAAAATTCCTTTTGTTTTTAGCTTTAGGACTATTCTCAGACTCATTGCCTTTATTATCTTCATAATCATCAAGAGTAACACTATCTTTTCTAGTGATAAAATCATGACCGGCACTATTTGCAGGAGTAATTCCTTGATGAAATTTCGCTTCACCATCTTCTGGTGAAATATTTAACCTAACCTCATTACCTTGCTGATTGGGGTTTCCATACCACTTGTTCCGCAATGATCCCCTTCTTCGATTAGACAATTATGATAATGCTTAAAACATTCATGTGATTCGGGATTCTCTGCATCATGTCTGAAAAAGTTAGGTAACGCTTTATTATGTTCATGTAGATCTTTAAATTTACCGTCATCCGAGCCAAACAAATCAGATTCACCAGGGGTAGTAACACCTACAGATGATACTCTATTTTCTTCTGCTCCAATAAAGTGACTACTTAAACGTGATTTAGCGACAATAGCTTTCTGCTTAGACGTCGTAGATAGTGGACATGTCATATACTTACATAACATCATAGGACCAGAATTATTATCAGGTTCATTAGGATTATCAGATAACTCAATAGCAAAAGCACCACGATCGAAAAATTCTTTACCTGATGAATCATCTGCCATTTTAAATAATAATCAACACAAGCTTCTGTATTGACCACTTCATATTTACCAGAACCAAACTTTTGCCTGAATTTTACATTAAACATTTCTTGGGTTGCAGTTGGGTTCTCTTTTGCAAACTCTGATGCAAAATTAAACATTTCTTCACCCCGTTGAACAATTGCCTCTGCTTGCTCAACGGTTACATCACAATAACGCTCAACATACCCTTCCCATTTCTCATTAAAGGACTGAGCATCAGGTAGCGCCGTCATTGTTTAATTCCCACATTCATAGCAAGCAATGGTTTCATTTTACTGTTATTTTATTTTTACAAACTATCGCCAATAGTTCACATGCACGTATTTTCAGTACTATTAATACAATATGAATTATAGTTGATTATGCTCCCACGGTGGCTATGAGAAGTTTTTTTATCTATACACGCCTGCTGAAGGACACGTCTATTGTAAGCTTCCAACAAGTATTTATAGAAGTACAAAATACTTGTCCTTCCGTTGCTACATTTGCTTATTTCAAGGACATCTTTAAAGATGTGAAATCATTTCACAAGATGGCTATGCTTTTATTATTACCAAAAGGTTTTGTGACAAAGTTTGGAGTAAAAGGTGGTTAAATTTCAACGCTCTCATTAATCTATCCTCTTTAAACTAAGTGTATCAACACGCATATTGCAACTAATAGTTAACTAGCCAAAAATCATATAGAAGGGTTGCTTGATTTTAATAATTGGTGCAAACACAATTACTAGAAAAAAGAATTAGTATATCTCGTTTGCGCTCTATGGTGTTTGGTGAAAAGAGTAGCGCTGTCAACTGTAACATTATAAATCTCTCATGAACTTGGATAATAGTGTTGACAGAGTGTTATCACTTAAGTGCTCTATTATCATGCGGCACCAATGGTGCTTTTATTTCAATAAAAATAAAGTTCTAAGGACACGGAGATATTAATATAGTCACTAGGAATTTAACTTTGTTTTACTTCGAGCCCAATCTAGGTCTCTTACGAAAAGCTTTATTTAAATCCTGCCTTTCTTTAATTAGTTTTGACAGCAGGTATGGAGAGGTATTTTCAGCAACCTCTTCTAATGAAAACATATAAGTCTCCCCTCCTTTAGGGGTGATTTTATAAGAAGAAATTTTTTTATGTTCCCACATAGGCGTAAATTTAATTGGCACTGGCTTGAACATTTCGGCCCTTATAATTAACTCAAAATTAATGTATTATAAACGTTTTTAAATATTAGGACAATAACCCCTAGAAATATTTCTCTTTTTGAGAGGTTATGAGTCATAACTCTGCAATTACCAGCAAACAATTAAACTCTTGAAATGTGGACTCCCTGACTTTTTCATTTAAGCAGCAACGCCAGTTCTATTCAAATCTAATCTTAGACGTTGTTACATCCAGAACTCTTTCTACTTCTTCATTTTCGTAAAGTTCTATTTCCACTTCTTCATCTATAACGTCTAAAGTACATGACTTCAGATAAAGATCTGGTTCAAAGCTAATCCTTTTTTTCTTCTCTGAATCATGTTTAGTTTCTCTAGAAGTGTCCCCTCTAGAGTACTCTTCACTTTGCATTATCCCTGCATAATACCCAGCAGCCTTTTTATGTCCTTGTTCCATAGCTGCACGTAAAAACTTCTTTCCTTCTATCGGAGAAACTGGCTCTGTATCTATATCCTTAGAGCACATTTTACCAGTATATAATATAACCCCCAATAAATATTGTGCTTGACTAAATCCTCCATTTGCGGATTCCAATAAGTACTTAAAAATCTCTAATGATAATGTAGAATCAATCTCAGTAGCACACTGAAGTAGCTGTATCTAGTAATGATTTTTTGATAGCGAGTACATCAGAAAGATTGTCAGTAAGTGATAAAAGGAAGCCTAAGCCTAAGTCGGCTTTGTCTAAAAGTTTAAAATATTGATTTTGTCGAGCACTTCAAAATAAAGCATCCGTTCATCTGTTTGGAAAATTCCAACATTTAAGATAGCTTATTAAACTATGTTGTATCCCAGGGACATGTTAAAGATAGCAGTTGTTTTTTTTGGTTCTATATTTGAACGGCTCAGTGCCAGGCTCACTTAGTAACTGATCTTTTTCTTCAGCAGCTCCCTCAGGCCAATTTAATCTGCTCTCAATAGGTGCCAGGTCAATACTTTTGTCAGTTTGTACAGGAGAAATACTGGGACCCGTCAGTTTTTGACTGCACACACCAGGTAAAAAGTTTCTGATCTGCTCACCTTGCAATCTCTCTCTCTCCACGCCAATACTCCCTACACTGTCAATTCTTGCTTGAAGACAACGTAGTTCTCTATCGTGAGTATCTGCAGCTGCTTTTACTTCTCCGTATAACTCGGCCTGCCTTTCCATGCCCCGACTATAAACATCTTTAAAATCAACATTTGTAAACTCAGTAAGATCCTTCATATGCCCAACCCCAAGTTGAGCTTTAGAATTAACCCCACAAACAACAAGTTGGTTGAAGCAATGAATTATGGTATACATATGACCAAAAATTATATCTTTCACCATCTTCCGTCTAATCTTATGCTCATCTAGATTGATCTCATTGAACGTGAAGACCATCATATGATCTTTATCTTTTATAGCACCAAGTTGATTATATAGATTATAGCCAGCTACAAATATATTATTCTTACAGATGATCCCCATATTTGTTGGTCCTAAAACCACTTTGGTGACATCCTCAATAGATACGCCAAGAATATCTAGATTGACTTGAGTGAAAACGTTTACTGGCTCCATATTGCCAAGACCAAACATTCCTTGTGAATTTTCACCAGCCACAAATATATTATTAGTAGTAACAATTACAGTGTTATCTTTTTTTATTAATATATCAACCACTCTATTTGCTAGAATATCTTCATCCAAAAGAGCCATGCTTATCTTAGTAAACCTGGCAGTATTATTGAAATGTCCTAAACCTAATTGGCCCTTGTTATTTTTACCAGCTCCCCATATACCTTCTCTTGTTCGAATAAGTATATGACTTGGTCCAGCCACTATTTGAATGATATCCTTTATGTTGAAATCAAACGTCTCTGCTACATTTATCCTGATAAAATCATGCAAATAACCTGAGGAACCAAGCTGACCATAAGTGTTTCTACCGCAAAGAAACATCTCAAAATCCGTCAATATTATAACATGCTCATCATGTGGACAAATTTGCTTTATTTGTGCAGGTGAAATTCCTAGTGAACTTACATCTAACTGTACAAATCTATCAGTAAACTCCTTCCCTATTGTTAACATAACTAACGGGCTACGACCTGCTACTAAAATTATATTTTCAGTCATTATAAGGGAGCAAGATTCGGTAGGAATAATTTCTGTTATTTCATCAAAATTAACTCCAAGTTTCTTTAGTGGCAGCTCCCTATAAGCTTCAACTGGCTCATAGCCTGTAACGCCCAATTCACCATGGAAATTTGCTCCTGATACTAACAACCTCTCATCTGCCATTAATAAAAAATTGCTCTTCGCTGAGCTTGTAACTTTTAAATAACCACTCAGATTATTTAATGCTCTTTCTGTTTCTGTCTTTAGTATTCGAAGTGTGGCAGTTGGTTCACGTGCACCAGCACTACTTCTGCCTGCCTCTACTAATTTTATTATGGCTATGGCTCTTGCTGTTATTAGTGTTTTTTCATCAAGAAATTCACAAATCACCCTGATTAAGTCCGATGGCAACTTTTGTAATGACTCAATAAAGTTATCTGACATGCCTATTCCTTGTTGAATTATTAAATGAGAAGATTTTTAAAGAAGTACACCCTGTAGGCCTTCACCTAACTCACTGCATTCTACATCTTCTAGTATTAAATAGCACCTAGATAATTTCATAAGGATAAGAGTGCACCTAATCCTTTCCATAACTTGTAATGCACAAGACAATAATTTTAATTTCACAGAGAATCATGGCGACATTACAAAGAATTTAAGCCAGTATCTATGAAAAAAGTAGATGGCTTGCATGTTTGGGGATCTGTTGCTATTTCGTGTACCGATCGCTCATTGAATGCCCATGCTAAGCAGCCTATAAATGTCGTAGAATTCAATCTCACCTTAATTGTGAACTTCGGTCTGTACCTGGACCAGTCTCTACAGCGGCATCTCTCCTTGGTTCTTCTGCAGCTGCTCCTCTCTCTGGCTCTGTAGCCCCGGTGTCTCTATTTACCGTGTGCAAGCTATTATCTATCTTTGATTCTGCCTTCGCATTAGGATCTCCATCACTAGATTTACGAAGCATACCTTCGTCTTTATTTTTGCCTACTGGCAACTCAAACTGGCCGTCTTCTGCAGCTCCGCCACCCCCTCTAAACAATTTTTCATCTTGCCTACTTTTAACATCGACATCTGGAATAGGATCGGTTCCTAAGAACTCTTCCTCTACTGGCATTTCACAAGTTCTTAACGCTAAAGTATTTTCCTTTGCAGCACGATATTCCTTATAGGCTGATTGAATCTTTGAAGCCGCAACTTTTTCTTTAGAACTCTTGTAAGCAGATTGAATTTGTGAGGCCGCTAAATTTTCTTTAATGGCTTGCCTCACTGAATCTAAAGGTATATCTAATGTCTCTATAAAACTTCCAGGACCTCCGCATTGACCAACTAAAATTGGAAGGCAACGACTCAGCTCCTCTATGATTTCAGGGTAAGCAGCAAACTCTCTGTTTATAAAACTTGAAAAAACATCTTGATATATCTCTATGAATTCCCTCAAAAACTCATCATGCCCATCCGGCTTATCTCCAGCTCCTTCATTCCAATATCTTACTATATTTTCTGCATCATAGTTGGCATCATCATTAACAGAAATATATTTAACTAATTCGTTTGCAAGAGCTTCGCGCATATTATCTAACATCGATGATTGAGCATCTTGTATAAGGTTTACATCCTGCAGAATAGTAGAAAACTCTGATGCAATTTTATTATAATGCCCTTGACCACATATAGGATGACTAACTGCTTCTTCATCATCAATTCCATCTTCATTATTACGATTATTCCCTCTAACTGAATCGGCAATAGACCTTATCATTGAATCAATACCGTCTTCTCTAGTGACACCTTCTTGAAACCCACCTCCATCTCTTATTGCTTTGTAGTAAAGAGCGGCGATATTTTTCATTCCATACCCAGCAATATCCTCGTGTACAAATGAAAGAGCATTATTATTAGCATAAAAATTTTCATAATCTCCTCCCGTATGACTTTGACCACGTAAAGCATTAATTGCGACATTAAGATCATGGTAGTGTGGTGTACATTGAATATGTACCGAGCCATCAGACTGTGGAATTGTTACGCTTTCTATTTCCCCACTTGCAATTAATTCTTGACGCTTATCTTCAAACTCTTTTATTAAATCAGTTATAAGATTTTCTTCTTGAGCTCCATTTGCAGTTACTATTGGAAAAGAAAACCTTTCTCGTAGTGCTGATTCACTGAACCTGGCTGTATGATGAAGGATCGTGTTCATTGTGTTTTCATCATTTTCCAGCGCTGCAGATAATCCAGCATTTACAACATCTGATGCAGTATTTGCAACACCTTCTGGAGCCTTTTCAATTTCAGCTCTCATTCCTTCTGAAAACATGTCAATAGTTACTCTTGAGTCTCTAAGTAATTCAACAGTTAACTCAAGAGGAAACCTTCTTGCTGCATTACTGGTGGTTGTTAATAATAGTTCTGCAGCATTAATGAGAAGATTATCGCGAGCGAAAGGATCTACTCTACCGTCTTGCAGTAAAAGCCCAATTATGTCTATTGATCCCACTCCAATAGCAGCTCCAAGGGCATTATTATTATAGGAAGTTGGATTAAATTGACCATTTTCTAATAGTAATCTAACAATTTCTGCATTTCCTTGTTGAACGGCTAAAACAAGAATTTCAGGTGCAGGAATGATATTCTCATCCTCCAACAATTCCATAATCGCTTCTACATTACCATTTTCAATCTCAGTGCGAAAACGTTCTATAGATGCTACTCTTGGAGCAACACACCTTTGAGCCATCTCACCATGTCCATCGCGTGTCACCAAATCTAAAAGAACATCTAGCTCTATTTTCTCGCTCTCTAAAAATATATTGAATATCTGCTCACGAATTTCATCATCTTTAAAACTAAACGCATGATAAATAATGTCAGCATCAATATCAATGTCATCAGGACTGCAGCTAATATCACCCTGAGTATGTCGTGGTCTACGTAATTTTCCAGAATATTAGATAAGGTACGAGATGTAGGCACTACACCATGCTCTAACAAAACCTCGACCACCTCTGCTCCACAGTACATAGCTGCGTTTGCTAGCTCACAAATCGAAACTTCTGCACCAGCATCTAGTAACATGGTATATAAATCTATACGACGAGCAACTACATTTTCATCATCTGACATCCTAACTATGCTTAGTGCATCCTCATTGATAGAGGGGTACTCTAAAAGCTGCGCTACCAAATCCATTTCGCCAAGAGATAATGCACCTATAATTGCTTCGTCATTAACCATTCCCTCTTCATCTTCACTATCGAGAAGGGCTCTTATTTCGTGTATCTCCAACATTAAAAATGTGCTACCTGCTGCTATGACAATAATTATTATAGGTCAAAAAGAAAACATGTAGGTTCACGACAGGTCACTTGGGGATCATTAGACTGTTTTATAGAAGAGTTTAAATATGCATGAAATTTAGTGATAATTTTTTAATCTAGATATTGGGACAGGCAATACTGTATTTCCCTAAATATTACTCTTCACTAAACTTGATAGGTCCCTTTACATCTAAATGTACATCTAATTGGCTAAAGGCAATTACTAGCCCAGCATCTTTAGATAATTTTTCAATCTTATAACGCACATTACTTTGAATAATTTCCTGTTGCAGGTGATTTTTTATTTTTATATAGAACTTAACAGAAAATATCAATGAACTAGATCCGAAATCATTAAAAGTAACTATCGTCTCTAGCTTATGAACTATTTCATCTGTAGCTGCTACTGCTTTTTTCAATATTTCTGTTACAGTATCGGTATCACTACCATAATTAAACCCAACAACCACATCAATAAGAACCGCCCGCTCAACTAAGGTGAAATTTACAACCCTTTGACTTAAAACCATTGAGTTGGGCACTATAACACAAGTATTGTACATAGTTCTGATCCTAGTACTTCTTGCACCTAAATGTTCAACAACACCTTTTAAATCATCGATTTCAATAACATCGCCAATTCTTATAGGTTGCTCAGCCAAGAGAATCAAACCACTCATGAAATTGTTAACTATGCTCTGAGAACCGAACCCCACGCCAATAACTACAGCTCCCCCAATTATGGTAAACGTTGTCAATGGAATGTTTGCTATGTTTAAAGCTAGCAATACAAGAATAATTATTGCTACATAGTAGAATATGTTACCAAAAGTAGCTATTTGTTGTCGTTCAAAAGTATTGTTTTTTATTAAATATACAGTTATTTTATTTCTTAGTTTTCTTGCCAGCCAAAATGCTAACGAAACAAAAACTAATCCAGCAACCAAATTACCGACACTAATATGATGATCTGAAACATCAAATAATTTAATATTCCACACTTCCAACAAAAACTTGAAAATCTCACTTTTAAAATCATCTTCAAGAACTACTTTCACTTACATGCCCCAATTTAGAGTCCACAATTTTAAATATAGTAATATACCCGAAGCCATTAAGACCTACTCTTGACCTAAGGGATGCGTCTCTCTAATTGTCAATAATTAGTCTAAATCTAGAATATTATTATAATGATGGTAAAATTTTCTTAAAAACTTAATAATTTATCGATAATAAATCCTTGAAGAAGAACGCCTATCTCCTTTTCTGGCTCAGAGGTTTCACATTCAGCCATTAGATGTTCACAAATACTACCAAATGGCAGGCCTTCCTGTACTAAATGTAAAAATTTCAGTTTCACATTACTTAATTTGCAGTATTTAATTTTTTCTTGCACTCTCCAAAAGACATAATTGCAAGCAATAGGTAATTCTTTCACTTTAGTTTGACAACCCAAGTTAACAGACTTTTCCCAAGTAGCTACTACGTCATATTTAAAATTAACTATGCTAACATTTGCAGCTAATGTAAAATGTAGTGCTCCCCAGCACATAGGTTGGATTGCATTTAATTCATTTGTTTTAATAGGATCTGCACCTTGAAGCTGTACTGCCTTATATACGCTCAATTCTAAACATGCCATCTCATGAATATAGCCGCCTTCAAATACCTCTTTAATATAATCTGCAAAACCTAATGAAACTATATTAATTGATGCTTCATTTGAAGGATGCTCACTTATATAATCAAATGCTGTACTTTTAAATGCATCATTCCCCAGCAAGTCAAAAGTGGTTGAATAACTTTTGCATAACGAGCTTACCAACCTTATGATGTATGCATTCTCATATATTTTAAATCTTGCTCTAGATCTATCATCGAGATATTTCTCAATATCAGTGTTATCAGGCTCACGCAACCGCTTTAAAAAAGCATCTTGGATTAGTTTCAAAGGTTTATTGGTCATAACAAAGCTCCTGCCCCTGCTTTGTTGATACTTGGGTGGTAATATCTTGTAATTTTTGTACCTCTACCAGTAAAGTATCAAGGCTAGGTATTTTCTCATCCCACTCTATCATTGATGATACAGCCCCAAAGCGCTCGATAGTATACCTATACAATTCCAATACCTCAGATATAACATAGTCATCATGTGTATCTATTATGTAGTCACCATAATTACTATGTCCGGCAACATGAATTTGCTGTATTCTGTCCGCAGGCAAACTATCAATATAACTATATGGGTCAAAGCTATGATTATATGAGCTTACATAAACATTATTTACATCTAATAGCATTAGAGCGCCAGTCTTGAGTAATAACTCAGCTATAAAATCTTCTTCTTTAAATGTTGAGACATTAAACTCTATATATGTTGATGGATTTTCAAGAACTATTGCCATTCCTAAATAGTCTTGAACCAATTTCACTTGATCGGATAAAAAGTTTAATGTGTTTTTATTATATGGCAAAGGCAATAAATCATGAGAA
The DNA here is from genome assembly GCA_018703155.1 of Francisellaceae bacterium. GTDB lineage: Bacteria > Pseudomonadota > Gammaproteobacteria > UBA6186 > Azoamicaceae > JABJGS01. Next base: position 16,508 of record JABJGS010000008.1, read on the forward strand.
TTATGTGAGCTCTTACCTGTAAAACAGATATGATCAGACACCCACTTAGGTTTAATATGCTTTATTAAGGTTTGTAACTCTTTTAAATATTTTCTATTCACACCACATGCATTACCAATCCCCATGCCTATACCATGAAGGACTACAGGGTAATGCTCAGAGACTTTCTCTAGAAAATGCATCGGTCTACTACCAAGAACTAGATAATTCTCTGTAACTGCCTCAAACCAATCTATCTCTGGTAACTGTGATAAAATATCATTGTAATGTACAGAGCGCAGGCCAAGACCATAGCCTAAAAACGGATACTTCATGGTCACATCCTCAATATATGTTCGACTATTGTATCACAACAAATAAATGTATCATTCAGCACAACTTTTAACTCTGTAGGACTTAAGATAGATAAATTAAAATTCATCTTACTTTCACTACTATCTTATATCCTGACCATAGATATAAAGGGAAGTTATTATGTAAACTTGTAGTTCTTTTAACCACTGCTACAATATGAAAATGGGACGTAAATCAACCATTGAAAAAGCTATGCAATTTCACCAGAATGGTGAATATGATAAAGCTTATAATACCTGCCAAAAAATAGTAAAATCTAATCCTGAAAATATTGATGCTCTACAATTGCAAGGTGCCTTATGTATTAATCTTGATAAATTTAATGAAGCTGAACATTTATTGTCTAAAGCTATCCTCCTTCTTCCAAACCAAGCAATATTCCATACTAACCTTGCTATTGCATTAGATAGACAAAATAAATTTAAAAAAGCCCAAAAGCATTTTGAAATATCACTAAACCTTGATACTGATAACTACATGACCTTATTTGCTTACGCTAGATCACTAGAGCTCCAAAACAACTTAGAACATTCAAAGAACTTATATCTTAAAGTATTAAAAATAGTACCAACTCATGAGGGGGCTATGTTAAATTTAGCAAGCATCTACATTTCTAAAGATAACATCCCTGATGCTTTAGTGATGCTTGAATCAATACTAGAAAATAATCCAGAAAATGCCAGAGCATTAAATAACCTAGGAAATGTTTACAGAAAAACAGATCTTGATAAAGCTGTAGACTATTTTTATAAGGCTACATTAATAGACGCAACACTAGCTCCTGCTCTTACCAACTTATTATTGTGTGCAGCGAATATCAGTGATTGGAATAAAGCAGATCACGCCAGACACCACTTGAAATCACATAAAACCTCAATACCTCCTTTACTATTTATCAATGAAGACACAAACAACTTAGTCTCAAATATTGAGAATGCAAAACAGTTCATACCTCACATATCAAGTCAGCATCAATTCAAGCATAGAAGGAAAAATAACGTTCGCCCCGTAATTGGCTATCTAAGCTGTGATTTTTTTGATCATGCCACAGCACACCTAATGCAAGGGTTATTCGAAGAGCATAACTATAAAATGAATGAAATACATATTTTTTCTTATGGGAAGAATGATAGTAATTCATATTTAATCGAAATTAAAAAGCATGTGAAAAATTTTCATGACATCTCTGAGTATGACGACCACTCTGCCGCAAAATATATTTTTGATAAAAGCATAGATATTTTGATAGATCTTAAGGGGCATACTCAAAATTCAAGACTTAGAATTTTAGCTTATCGTCCAGCTCCAATACAGGCTCACTATTTAGGTTTCCCTGATACTGTTGGTGCAAACTATATCGATTATTACATTGGCGATGAAATCATAACTCCCAAGTCAATGCAGAATGATTTTGTTGAAGAAATAATAAATTTACCACACTGCTATCAAGTTAATATGCTACAAAGCATGTATGCACCGCCATCAAGACTTGAGAATAATTTGCCTGAAAATGGTTTCATTTTTGCCTCATTCAATCAAAACTATAAGATTTCAAAAGAATGTTTCAATGCATGGATGAAAATTCTTCAAAGAACTAGTAATACCTATTTATGGCTAATAGCGGGAACCCAAGCAACTGAGACTAATATTTTATCTCATGCGAGCAAATATAATATAGCTAAAGAACGAATTGTTTTTGCAGAGGGCTTATCAAAACACAAGCATCTAAATAGATTGCAACTTGCGGATTTAGCCCTAGATACCATTAATTATAATGGTCATACAACAACAAGTGACTGCCTAATGGCTAATGTACCAGTTATAACTATCCAGGGTCATCATACTGCCGCTCGCGTTAGTGCTAGCATTCTAAATGAAGTAAAACTAAATGAGCTTATAACACACTCACTAGATGAATATATCAATCTTGCTATATCACTAGCTCAACATAACAAGAGTAATGCCCTGAAAAACAAATTAAAGAAAAATATAGATTCTTGTATCATGTTTAAACCCAAAGCGTTTGCTCAATCACTAGAAAATTTATACCAAGAACTATACGACAAAAACAAATGACTTTTAAAAATCATCCATATTGAGCACTCTTATCTACTTGAGAAATCACTTGAAAAATATTACCCCCCAGCACGAGGAGGAGCTATACCACGTTCAGCTGAAGGTGTTTTATCAAGATCTAACGATCTTTCATGTGGTGGTATCTCCGCTTGATGTGAATTTCTAACTTCAGATGGCTCTGAACGAAGGATCTGCTGTGCTCGCAGATGCTCTCGGTTAAGAATTTCTTCACTTAAATCCATAGCATCTTCACGTAAATCACCCCTATAACATTCCGGGCGTAATACGTCACTCAAAGCTCTACGAATACCCTGAAACGGTGACACGACCAAGTTAAATAGCTTGTTAATCAAACCGACAGACTTATACGCAGCATATTTCAATGCTCGATACGCAGTGCATTCTGCAATAGTCACATCAGTAAATGGAATTTTTATATTATTACTCATAGCTTCTTTCATCTTGGCAAAGCTATCCGGTGAGCTATTTGTAATGATGGTATGCTTAGCTGCCATACCATGCTCTAATGATAATGAGCGCGTTATAACATGTGATTCAACCGGAGCAACCTGTTCATGTTCAAGATAACCCCATAACCATCTATTCGTTTCCATATCAGTCTCTACATATTTGGCATCTACTTTACCAGCAAATAGTGGGTCACTTGGATCTGCATCCATCATACCCTGACTTTTTGTCGTATATTTAAGTAAGTCTCCATTAACATGTAGATTCATTTCTGCTTTTTTAAAATCTGTATCACTACATAAATATGCCGTTGCAGCATGACGAGCATCAGCCACTTCTTGTGTCATTCCAGCACCTCTATCTGAACACCTTGAAACCAAACAAATATTATCAGTATTTATACTAGATATGTCGCCCTCATTGTATTTCCTGTTTTCATTATACCCCATTCCAAATCTTCTATCCTTTTCCCCTAAACAAGTCATTAAAGCATCTTCATAATGTTCCTGTATATTTGTATTTTTTGAACTTTTATATGCTGCATTAATCTGTTCTAGTGGATCCCCTCCATCCATTTCTCTTTTATCTTTATTGTATTTATTTTGAGCCATGGCCTCTAAAATTATTAAATCCATATTATATGAATCACCACCACCTAGACTGTGACCGAAAGTTTCTATTTCAATTTTCTTGCCTGGATATAGCCTGTTTAATTCGGCTATTTTATGATTCAGCTCCCTTACAATCGTTTGCCTATAATTTTTGGGATGATTAGGGGAAAACTCATCTAAACCCGCAGAAATTGGATGTAAATCTCTAACAACACCCTCAATACTATGTGTGCCAGGCATATTAATAATTAATGGTATTGTGTCACCTTCAATTTCAAGTCCTTTAACTGGAGTATAAAGTCCTACGCCCAAGCCATCTTCATCACGGATCACTCCTTTGACTTCAAAATCACACATTTCCCCACTACGCCTAGGTAAACAGACAATATGTCCATCACGTTGATACTGATCTTTATACGATAAATTATGCGCCATGTATTCAGCTCTGCCTGTTAGCAATACATCAGAAACTTTATTTGCAATTATAGATTTAACTTGTTCAAGCTCATCAACACTATGTTCTTGTTTAGAAAAATATTCGGATATTTTAACCATCTCGCTTTCAGTACTAGAGCTTTTAAAAACTGGATAAGATGTGAAAAAATCATCAAGCTTTTGCACATGATTTAATTTTTTCAATATGTCAGCAGCCATAATCTCTGGAGTTTTATGCTCACCAGCCTCATCATTTGAAAAGTTGCGTGCTTGTGCTTGCGCACTTAAAAATTGAACATCATTGAGGAAATTTTTATTGGCTTTATTTTCAAATGCTGTAACCGTAAATATAGCTGCAGAAATTGTTTGGCCATTTCCTGCGGATATACTATCAGCATATTTTTCTAAAGTTTTCCGCATAACAACTCCTGCAAGCTTATCTGCAATAGCTCCAAGATAAACACCAAGCTGCTTGTACCAGGGAAGGCTATAAATAGGTATCTTATTTTGTTTACGTTTATCAAAATCACGTAATACTCGAAGCGGCAAGCCTAGTTTTTCCGAATCTAATGATGCCTCCAAAATTTGATTCAGAGAATCTGCTGCTTCTGGCGGCATTGTTTTCAAATCATCCATATTATAAGTAGAGCCTACTCCAATGATCATAGCCCTCAAGTTATCATAGGTCACAGGATGATCTACTGTTGCATCGCCTTTTAATCCATATCGGTCATAGACATTCTTAATAATATCGATTCCAAAATACATCGAAAATAATACTAACTGCTCTTGTGTTAACTCTCCTCTTAGCTCTTCATTTTGAATACAATCCTTTATCATTATATTAACTTCATCTATTCCCGCAGAATTAATTATTGGTACTTCATGCTCATCAAGCTCAAGATACCCAGATTTTCTAACTCCTTCTTCTTTTGGGGTAATTAATTCTTTAGCCTTCCTATTTACCCAACTTGTACTCAATACGGAAGAATCAACTTTATTTTTCTTGGCAATTTTAACCTCTTGCTCTTTTTGTCTCTTTTTTAAAGAATTTAAGTCTATACCAAGTTCTTTAGCTACTTTTTTATTTTTAACCATTTCTAAAGTATTATTTATATCAGCAAGCTCGTAAAATTCTTCACCATAACCAATCAAATTACCTAAATCATCTTGTAGCTCAGGTGATACATAGACTAGTAATAACGATATTTTATTTGATCTTTTAATACTATCAAGCCAAGTATTAAACTGATCATATGTGTCATGACTTGCAAAACCATCCTCTGTAGTTTTATCTATAAACATACTCATGTTTTCAACAATTTCAGTGCTATATAAATGTCTATAATAAATACTAATTAATTCATCCTTTTCTCTATTTTCAGCAACATCACTAAGTCCCGCAATTGCCATCTCCATATCTAATAACATTTGATGTCTTTCTGCAAAATTCGTATTATCTAGAACCGAGTCTAATTTTTTGGCAATAATGGCTACTTCATCATCTCTACCTTCATACAATTTTTTCAATGCTAAGGCATCGCTCCTGGTTGTTACCTGATAATCACGATACATCTTCACACTGATATCATCCATGCTATTTTTCATATCATCAAAGATTTTCTGTTCACTACTATTCACTGCTAAATTTCTCATTTATCAATCAACCTGTTATTTAGACAATAATAAAATAATTACTGTTAATTTAGGTGTAACAGCACTAAAACTCTAAAATATAAAGCTCACCTCAGGCCTTTCAAAAGTTTTATATCGAATACATACTGTATGACAAACAGAAAGAATCCATTTTCATTACAAAGAGATTGTTAGCAAAACGGAAATCATATAAAGAGAATTTAGTTAAAGTAAAAAAAGATAGACAAAGGAAGAACCATATAGCCATAATATAAAATATGTCTTTTTACAGGCATAGGCAGACCCAAGCCAACATCATTAATCTCATTTAAATTGCGGTACCTTTTGTTATTTCAAAAGTCTTCTCTGGCTCTAGAGGGTCAGGCTTAGGCTCTGATGTTGGTAGTGACCTCTTTGCACCAATAGATTCCATACCTTGGCTTTGGCTCTGGCTCTGGCTCTGGCTCTGGCTCTGGCTCTGGCTCTGGCTCTGGCTCTGACTCTGACTCTGGCTCTGTCTCTGGCTCTGGCTCTGGTTCTGGCTCTGACT
>JABJGS010000019.1 GCA_018703155.1 Francisellaceae bacterium
TAGACATTGTGAAGCAATACGTTCTAGATCAAAGGAAGCCGCCATCATTTAAACAAATAGAACAATCTAAAAGAATGCTTAAATCCCAAGCAAGCTTGGAGCATGCTTGACTCGCCACTGAAGTAACGAGATTGCGCATGCTTTTTGTTCAACTATCTCTATTTGGTAGAGTCATGCCTAGCAATTGAGGCTAGAATCTCTGCTATGGCTTGCTCTGGCCCTTCCCATGCTTCAATTTTAACCCATTTTCCATCTTCAAGATCTTTATAGTGCTCAAAGAAATGTGCAATTCTGCTTAAAGTATGTGGGTGCACATCTTGTGGTGAATGTATTTGAGAGTATAAAGGACTGATCTTGTTTATAGGTACTGCCAATATCTTACAATCTTTTCCTGACTCATCTGTCATTTGCAGCATACCAACTGGCCTGGTAGTTATTACAGAGCCTGGAATCAAAGGCTGCGGGCATAACACAAGAACATCAAGCGGATCACCATCTTCACTGAGGGTCTCAGGCACGTAGCCATAATCACAAGGATAACGCATAGAAGTGCCCATAAATCTATCAACAAATACTCGCCCTGAGTCTTTATCAACTTCATATTTTACTGGCTCACTATTAGCTGGTATTTCAATAATTACATTTACTTCTTGGGGAGTATTTTCACCAATAGACACTTCTTTAAACATTTAATCTACCTTTTATGTGTAATTCCACTAAATAAGTCTTAAATTAGTAGCTGGATTATAAGCTAGATAATAAACATCTGCAATTTGATTTGCACAATCCTAGATAAGGCTGAGTAATTTTGTTAAGCTGGTTGCCTCAAATTTATATTGCAGAGCCTACCATGATTTTAGAATCTAAGCCCAACAGCAAGGTCTTAAGTGTATTTTCCCTGGTTATGATTAATGTCATAGCTGTCGATAGCTTAAGGACTTTATCATTCGGTGCAAAACTGGGTACTAACTTAATATTTTATTATGCAATATGTGCACTATTTTATTTTATACCTGTAGGGCTTATAACGGCTGAACTTGCCACAACCTGGCCAAAACGAGGTGGAATCTATGTATGGGCCAAAGAAGCATTTGGTATTAAAACTGGGTTTCTTGTAGTTTGGCTGCAGTGGATCTATAACGTAATCTGGTATCCAACTATTTTAGGTCTGGTGGTTGGCATTGCTTCATACTTAATTGATCCCTCTCTTAGCCAAAATAAAAATTTCATTTGCCTTAGTGTCGTATCTTTATTTTGGATTGCAACTATTCTGAACCTATTCGGTTTAAAAGTATCCAGCATCATTAGCACCATTGGCTCTATCTTTGGAACACTATTACCAATGTTTATTATTATTGGCCTTGGCTTTACCTGGATTTTTGGTACTAAATCCAGCATAACATGGGATATTATCCCTAAAATAAATTCTCTCTCAGATACCACTCTAATGGTAACAGTAATGTTTGGTTTAGTTGGTCTAGAAATGTCTGCAGTACATGCTCAAGATGTTAAAAATCCTAGCCGCGATTACCCAGCAGCACTATTAATTTCAGGAGTGCTTATACTTTTCACATTAGTTATTTCATCACTTATGATTGCTCTAGTTGTCCCGGCACAAGAACTAAATATAATAATTGGCATCATGCAAGGATTAAAAATATTTTTTGAATATATCAATATGCCTCAAATGCTACCAGTGTTTGGTAGTTGTGTGATATTAGGTGCTTTGTGCAGTGTTTCAACATGGATTTTAGGACCAGCTAAAGGACTATTAGCTGTAGCCGCTGATGATCATGGACTGCCAAGCTTTTTTGCTAAAACTAATAAATATGGTGCACCAGTAAACATTCTTTTACTACAATCTGTAATTGTTACCATTTTATCAGCTCTGTATATCCTATTAGCCGAGGTTGAAACCGCCTATCTACTGCTAACCCAATTAACTGCAATTTTGGCCCTAATTATGTACATAATTATGTTTTCTAGTGCTGTTTGGCTACGTAAAAAAGCACCTAATAAAAAGCGCCCATTTAAAATAGCAGGTGGAAAATTTGGTATGGCGATTACTGCAGGATCAGGTATTACGATCTGTTTATTTGCAATGTTAGTGAGTTTTTTACCACCTTCACAGCTCTATATAGAGAACCATGCTCAATACTCTACAATTTTGGTTATTGGAACAATAATTTTTATCTTACCTGCTCTATTTATTAAAAGAAAAGGAAAGTGAACTCTCTTTGGCTTCGCGCATAGCACGCTCTTTCTCTGTTGGGGCTGAGCATAACAAAACGTATGGCGAGGTACTCAGCTGCTGAGCAATATCTTCAACAAATAATCCATCACCCCATAGGGTGACATAATTACCAACATGCGCTGAAGTTATATTTTCTAAGCTTATAGCAATCATATCCATTGCCACCTGCCCAATAATATGTGCCCGCTCTCCATTAATTACTACAGGTATTGGCGCATTTTGTAACCAATGGTATCCATCACCATACCCGATAGAAACAATACCAATTCTCAAATCTTTTTGGGCGGTATAGTGTGCACCATAACCAACCTTTTGCCCTTTCTTGATCACATAGGTGCTAATTAATTGTGACTTTAATGTCATAGCTGGCTCAAGGTTTAAATCAGTAGCACACTTGTCTGAAAATGGGGATACTCCATATAGCATTAACCCAGGTCTTATCCAGGTTTCAATTGTATTAGGATAATTCAATATTCCTGCAGAATTGCTTATACTGACAGGATAATCATATTTTTTTATTAACTTCGTAAATATGTCTAGCTGAGCTTTGGTACTAACATCATCACACTCATTTGCCTTAGCATAGTGCGTCATTATCCCTTGAATACTAATACTACTAGCTTCCAACCTATTAATAACTGTATCTATTTCATTTGGTTGAAATCCAAGTCTGTTAAATCCAGTATTAACCTTCACCCAAACTTTAACAACAGAACTAGTGTCTTTTAAAAGATCAAGTTGGATACTGTGATGAACAACAACCGTAATGTCATATTTAACCACTAACCTCAATGCGTTTAATGAAAGGATCCCTTGCATCAATACTATTGGCTTAGTGATCTGATTTTTCCGCAAGGTTATGGCTTCATCTAAAGTTGCTACTCCGAATGCATCTGCTAGATGAAAGGCTTTTGCAGCAAGAACCAAACCATGTCCATAAGCATTAGCTTTTACCATGGCCATAACTTTAGTATTTGGAGAAGACTCCCTTACCATTTGCAAATTATACTTTAATGCATTCTTATTAACTGAAACTATTAGACGCGCCACTTGCTACCTGCTCTGTAAATGGTGTTTCATGCTGTGAAGCATAGTTTTCAAATCTTGAATATTGCCCTAAAAATGTAAGTTTAACTGTTCCTATTGGGCCATTTCTTTGCTTTGCTACAATTATTTCTGCAGAGCCTTTGTTAGAACTTTCTTTATTATAGACTTCATCACGATAAATAAATATTATCAAATCTGCATCTTGCTCAATTGCACCAGATTCACGTAAATCTGACATCATAGGCCTTTTATCTGGCCTTTGTTCAAGACCTCGATTTAATTGAGATAGGGCTATTACTGGAACATTTAACTCTTTTGCAAGTGCTTTTAACGATCTTGATATTTCTGAAATCTCTCCAGTCCTATTTTCAGATGTCCCTGGTACACGCATCAATTGCAAATAATCTAAAACAATAACACCTAATTCGCCATGATCTTTTACTGCTCTTCTTGCTCTAGCACGAACTTCAACAGGAGATAATGCCGCACTATCATCTATTAATATTTTTTTCTCTGACATCATTGATATTGCAGAGGATACTCGCGGCCAATCACCATCTGTTAATCTGCCAGTTCTAAGTTTTTGTAATTCAATTCTACCTAAAGATGATAACATCCGCATTGCAAGCTGCTCTGATGGCATCTCCATACTGAAAATCAGAATACTTTTATCCGTTTTCATCCCCATATACTCTGCAATATTCATAGCTAAAGTAGTTTTCCCCATTGATGGACGTCCGGCTACGATCACTAAATCTGCTTTTTGGAATCCTGAGGTTAACTCATCCAGCTCTTTAAATCCGGTTGAAGCACCAGTTATTGGATCATCAGACTCATAAAGCTCTTCAATTTTTTCAACTGTCCTAGCTAAAATATTAGCGATTATATCTGGACCTTTATTTGCAGTTGAAACATCCTCACGACTCTTCTCTGCTATTGCAAAAACTTTGCTTTCAGCTTCATCTAATACTTGAAGTGCATTTCGACCTTTAGTTTCAAAACCTGAGTCAATAATATCACCACCAGCTTCAATCAACTGTCGTAAAATGAATCGTTCTTTAATAATAGTTGCATATGCTTTAATATTAGCTGCACTTGGTGTATTTTTTGCTAATTGGCTAAGATAAGCCAGATTATTATCACTACCACCATCCTTTTGTGCAATAGCCTCTGAAACTGTAATAACATCAAGAGGTTTATCAGTTCTAATTAACTCTGACATAATCTGGAAAATAGCACGGTGATCAGGTCGATAAAAATGATCTTCTAAAAGAATTTCACTTATTTTACTCCAAGAACTATTATCCAGCATCAACCCACCAAGAACTGCTTGCTCAGCTTCAATTGAATGAGGAGGGATCCTTAAATTTTCAATCTTTCTATTGTCTTGCTCCATTTAATCCTCTTAACTAACTTCTTGGGATGTATATTTAGCTAACCTAAATAATAAGTAGTGGTAACTATATTAACATTTCTTCGCAATACAAAAAAAGGCCTCATTTGAGGCCTTTTTTCAATTATAGTTAGTAGGTATAATTATTCACCAGTAACTTTAACTATTATCTTAGCTTCAACCTCACCATTATTTAGTAAGACTTTAACTTCATGTTCACCAGCAGAACGAATAGGGCCAAGATCCAATTGTAACTCTTGTTTACTAACTTCTATCTGTTTAGCTGCTAAAGCACTAACAATTTCGCCAACACCTAATGAACCATAAAGATTACCTTCATCACTAACTTTTGCAGTGATTTCGACAACAACACCATCCAAAGTCTTTGCACGCTCTTGATTTGCTAATGACTTGTCAGTTGCAACTTTTTCAAACTCTGCTTTTTTCTCATTGAAAAAAGCTAAGTTATCAGGTGTCGCGAGTACAGCTTTACTGTTTGGTATTAGGTAGTTACGGCCATAGCCAGATTTAACTTCAACTTCTGAACCCAAATCACCAAGACGTTTAATTTTTTCAAGTAAAATAACTTTCATAATTACCTCCTAGTGCTGATCAGAAAATGGCAACAAGGCAATAAATCTTGCTAGCTTGATTGCTTTAGCTAATTGACGCTGATAACGTGGTTTTGTTCCAGTTATACGACTTGGCACAATTTTACCATTTTCAGTTATATAATTTTTTAAAACATTGATATCTTTATAATCAATATTTACTGTTTTAGATTCTGTGAATCTACAAACTTTTTTTCTAAAATTAGACATTTACATTTACCCTCTTAGCTATCTTCTTTGGATTTTTCATCAGTAACAGCAGCAGCAGTAGTAGTTGTAGTAGCTGTAGTAGTTGTCGCTGCTGGACTGCTTGTACGATCGCTTCTATAACTAGAGCGATGATCTCTTCTTTCTTCTTTTTCTTCTTTAAATAATGGTGAACGTTCAATTTCAGCTTTCTTTTTTTGAAGAACAAGATGCCTTAATACTGCATCATTGAATTTAAAGATACTGGTTAGCTCTTCCAAAGTTTCTTTAGCACATTCAACGTTCATAAGAACATAGTGTGCTTTGTGTAGCTTTTGAATTTGATAAGCTAATTGGCGACGGCCCCAATCTTCCAATCTATGTACTTTACCATTGGAATTTTCGATTAATGCACGATAACGTGTAATCATAGAAGGAACTTGTTCACTTTGATCTGGGTGAACAATGAAGACGATTTCATAATGTTTCATGTATTTTCCCCTTTCGGATTTTAAGAAAGCCCTCCAACTTTAGGTTGGGAGCAAGGAGTAGTAGTGCCGTATTGTATTAAATGAGTATCGATATTTCAAGTAATTAAGTTAAATTTAAGCCCTATAACATGCTCATTTCACTCATATTTCACAATTAGCATTAAATAATACAAATATACCCGAATTATGAGGGGCTAATATTTTCATTTCTTGTTACAACTAGCTTATATCGGGGCTGATGCTTTTGTTCAAATTAGCTCTTTAAATAATTATCTATAACTGCAATTTGAATTAATGAAAAAACATTCATAAAATCAAATAACATCAGTAACTACTGAAAAAATCTGGTTATCTGTGGAAAATTTGAAATTTATCGAAGAAGCTATTCTGCTGCCCCCATCTATATTACCTTATAATCTAGGAGTTACTGGTTTCTCTAAAGGTGTGACTGTAATATTTACAGATAAACCATCAACATGATTTTTTATCCTTTTTAAAGCAGGAACAGCAATTTTTATTTTATTTTTAGGAATTATCACTATAATTTTACCGCTTTCAGGGCTCTCACCAGTTTGTAATGAAAATTTTATAAATGGCATTTCAGCTATTGCCACCTCTTGCTTAGCCTTAGATAATTGATACTTAAATTTCTTAACCTCCGTATTTTTCTTTTTTAATAATGCCAATATATATGCATCAGCAAAGCTGATACTATCACTTGCTTTCTCTAAATCTGGCCTACAAATTGGGAGCTTAGCATCAGCGGCACTTGTATTTACCCCTGCGCCGGCACCACCTCCAGCACCAGAAGCACAAATGTTTACAGTTCCATCAACACGCTTAACAGCAACATGAATCTTTGTCTCTACTATTTTATTAATATTAGGAGCTACTTCTTTGAAAATTTTGTCTGCCATTGCTATTTTATCTGTAAATACAGTTGCTCCAAGTAGTGCGGTTTCTTCGCTTGCCCGTCCCGTGCACATAAACTCAATTCCCAGAGGATAATTATCATCAGAATAGTCGTTATATGTTCCAGCGGCACCCAATATTACCATCGCTTTTCTATAAAGAACCCTCGGACCCAAACTAAACTGTGCAAGATCACTATAGGTATAAACTATATTAGTTGATATTTCAGCTTCAGTTATACCATGCTCAGACAGAATTTTTTGTATTTGCGATGTGTGAGACATTCCACCAAAATCAAAAATTACACCTCCTCTATCATTGGCGATTTCAATAATTTTATTAGCCATATGTGTTTCTCTTAAAATTCTTTTTCCACTAGCTTCCTTAGCGGATAGTCTATCAATGCCCGGAAGATCTGAGGCAAATATAGCTACATTAGATAACCTTAATCTTTTAGCAAGCCAAAACAATCCTTTGTCATGCTCTAACATAGAGTCTGCAAGCTGTTGACACAAATCTTCTGTTAAAGTAAATGGTGCTGCTGAAAGTTTTCCCCTTGCTATAGCTTTATAATCACTTCTTTCAATAAGTTTTCTATGATATTTTTCTATTTCAAAAGCAAAAGCAAAATTTGAAAGATCTTCAGGAGTATTTAAAGGATCATGTTCATATGAAAAAGATATTGGTAAATCAGGGTGTAACTCTCTAATTTTTTTAATTAATTCATTAACCATATTTTGAGCTATAGGATCTGTATGAGCACCTCGAATTGATATTATCTGTGTTGGTTTAATTGGCATTTCAAACTCCATTAAATTAATTATTCTTATAAAAAAATAATGATTTTCACATTTTTCATAGTAAATAAAGTAACATCATTATTTTATGTGCAAATGGTTTTGTTGGCATAATTACATTTTAAAGTTAGACAAAAACACCGTTACTGCTATCACCTACTCGTCGACATATTAATTTTTCTTATTAATTAAGATAAATATAGTAACATATTTGTAATTGACATTCTCCCACCACACATAAGTGATTGAGATCTTACAAGAGTAGCTAATATGTAACATATTCACTCATTAAGTAACTTATCTCATTGAGCTCATGAATTATGCTCTAGATTTAAAACATTTATTGTTCTCAATACATCAGTATTATTTTTATAATCATATGCACTGAATTCAAACTTACTTTGGAAAAATATATTTGCTTTTGATTTCTAACTGCATCTTAGATAGGTTATCGATATGCTATGTGGTACACAATCAACTCTCATGCTCCTAACTATTCTTTATTGTAGGTAATCTATCGTATACATTTAACTCAGCTTAAATCTAGATAATAAATAAGAATTTCAGCATATTTAATAAATTACAACCATCCATAGATACGTGTATGAGCACTTTAAATAATCAGAAATCAGTAAGTTTTATACGACTCTAAAAAATACAAACTAGATATAATAACCTCAGTGCCAATAAGAACTAATTAAATTTGAAGAGGACATAAAATGTTAGGATTAATAAAAAAAGCTTTAGCAAAAGTAGATGATGCCGCTAGTTATTTAGCAGATCTAGTTGTGTCAGAGCCAGAGTCAACTCCAGAAAATACTGATGCAGAAAATATTAAGTTTACAGCAGGTGCTACTACTGGATGCTATGCTGCTACTGGAATCTTATCTGCTGCAATATCTGGCACTGAGCTCCTATCTGCTGCTGGGGCGAGTGCATCGGTTGTACAAGCTAGTGCAACGATAGCCGCAGCAGCTGCAGAAATATCTACTATAACTACAGGAGCATCCTCTACTCTCAGTGCTGCAACAACCGTAGCTAGCTCAGCTAGTGCACCATTAGTAGCCGCAAGTGCTTGTGTACTATTTGTAAGCTACACCGCATCTAAAATTGGGTATCGAGCTGCAGGCCATGCATATAATAATATAATTGGCCAGGATACCAATTTAGAACTAACAAAAGAATTAGGTTTAGATCATCCAAATAAAGAACTATTGAAACCCAGGTTAACTACATAATAATAAGTCATTATGACAACAACGAAAATAGCAAGGTAAGGATACCTTGCTTTTTTTATGATCTCTGTCGCAAAACCTAGTACAAACAAATTCCTGTTGAAACTGATACATTTAAGCTTTCAACTGCACCTAACATTGGTAATTTACAGAAAAAATCACAATGTTTTTTAGTTAATTCACGCAAGCCTTCACCTTCAGCTCCCATGACAATACCAACATTTCCTGTTAAATCAATTTTATCAATGCTGCCTTCTGCACTTAAATCTGTCCCTATAAACCAAACACCAAGTTCTTGTAGTTTTGTCATAACTCTAGATAAATTAGTCACCCTGCAAATTGGTACAGTAAAAAGACCTCCACAGGAGACTTTTGCCACAACTGATGTCAATTTAGAACTGTTATCTTTAGGGATCACAACGGCTGTAACTCCTGACGCATCCGCGGTACGAATACAAGCTCCTAAGTTATGTGGATCCTGTACATTATCTAAAACTAATATGGTATTTTTAGCTTCATTATTCTCTACTAATTTATATAAATCTTTTTCATCTTGATAGGGCCAGCCTTTTAGTAAGGCAATAGCTCCTTGATGTAATTCATTATCACACATTTCATCAAGTTTTTTAGATGTAACCTTATCTACAGGAACACGATATGATCTGGCTAATTGGGCAAAAGATTTTCCAACCTTATTATCAGATACCACAAGTCTTGATACTCGTTCACTATCACATTCAAGTAATGTATTAATTACCTGTTTGCCATAAACTATAAGGGAATCTCTCATTATTGCTACCTTTTACGTTTTTTATCTTTATCTTTATCTTTATCTTTATCTTTAGTTTTTCCCTTACTTTTCCCAGCATCCATTTTTGCTCTGGTTCTTCCTTTAACTTTAGTATTAGCCTTGGTTTTTCCTTTTGCTCCAAGCTTAGTAAGCTTATCTTGCACTAAATCAAAGTCAATGCGTTTTTTGTCAGTATCAACCCGTGCCACAATTATTTTAACTACTGTGCCAATTTTAAAAGTTGTATTGCTAAGCTCACCAACCAATTGATTTGCTATTGGATTGAAATGATAATAATCATCTCCCATAGAGCTAACGTGCACTAAACCATCTACGTATAAACTTTTTATTTCTACAAAAATACCAAATTGTGTTACACCACTAACCACACCTTCATACTCTTTTCCTAAGTGTTTCAGCATGTATTGGCATTTAAAAGTTTTAACTACATCTCTAGAGGCATCATCAGCTCTGCGCTCAGTATATGAACTGTGCTGAGCAATATCATCTAACTTTAAATCTTTAGTAAATTTATCTGTATCATTTAGGATATCTTTAATTAAACGATGCACAACTAAATCTGGGTAGCGACGTATTGGTGATGTATAATGCGTATAAGAATCATATGCCAACCCAAAATGTCCTGCATTATCAGACTCATAACAAGCCTGACTCATTGATCGTAAAATCATTCTTTGAATTACTATATGATCATCACGAGTGGTAGTTTCTCTTAGCAAATTAGAATAATCTAAAGTCTCTATATCTTTTTTTCTATCCGTTAGTTTCAGTCCAAGACCTGATAAAAAGTTTCTAAGATCACTTAATTTATCATCAGTTGGACCAAGGTGGTTTCTATAAATAGCTTTTTTTCTATTTTTCAGAATAAATTTTGCTGCAGCAACATTAGCACTCAACATGCATTCTTCTATAAGGCGATGTGAATCCCCTCGTGTTACTGGCTCAATTTTTTTAATTTTACCTTGTTTACCAAAAACAATTTTGGTTTCTACAGAGTCAAAATCAATAGCTCCTCGTTCTTCACGCTGCTCTTTCAATTTCAAAAATAGTGCATGTAA
This sequence comes from Francisellaceae bacterium, assembly GCA_018703155.1. Classification (GTDB taxonomy): domain Bacteria; phylum Pseudomonadota; class Gammaproteobacteria; order UBA6186; family Azoamicaceae; genus JABJGS01. Next base: position 10,796 of record JABJGS010000019.1, read on the forward strand.
ATTCCATAACCCTTCGACAACGGCTTCACCATCACGTCGATGTATCTTTGTACTCTTATCATACAAAAACTTTTCAACTTCAGTATAAGTTAGTCGTGCATGTGATGACATTATTGCATTATGAAAAGAATACCTTGTAACCTTTCCTACATCTGAAATTGTCATTTCACATACTAAAACTAATTTATCTTCATGTGGTCTTAATGAGCATAAACCGTTTGATAATACTTCCGGCAACATTGGAACAACTGTACTAGGAAAATATACTGAAGTACCACGATTAATTGCTTCATTATCTAATGCGCTTCCAGGCTTAACATAATGTGACACATCTGCAATTGCTACAAATAGCCTAAAGCCTCCACGATTACGAACTTCACATAATACGGCATCATCAAAATCTTTAGCATCATCACCATCGATGGTTACAAAAGGTTTATCTCGTAAGTCTAATCTTCCAGTTATAGCGCTCTTTGGTATTGTTGTCTTAATTTTACTTATCTGTAACTCTACTTTTTCAGGCCACTCATTCGGTATTTGAAAATTATGTACCGCACTAGAAATAACTGCTTTAGGCTCATCTATTTGTCCAATAACCTTGATAACTTCTCCTAGTGGTTCTTGCCACCCTGATTTATTTTTCTCATCTAGTATTACCATAACAAGATCGCTATCTACGGCACCTAGTTCTTTACCTGCAGGTATTAATATTTCCTGTCTATTATTTACCTCATATGAGATGACATAATTAAAGCCTTTATCACTTACAAAGCGACCCGTAATATTTCTATCATGCGAAGTTACTACTTTAATAATTTCAGCTGGAAACGTATAATCTATTTCACCATTGATAGACGGTAGAGCTACAACGACATCGTCACCAGGATAAGTCTTTATTTCAAATGATGACTTTACTTTTATATGAGACCCGCCTTGCTCTGCCTTCAAGCATAATTGGCCTCTATCTAAAATCAAACGACCCTTTATATGCTCAATTTGATCTGCAGGCCAATATGTACTTTTACCCCATTGTTGAAGTTGTTCATCACGCAACATGGCTTTAACACGACGCTTAATAGCAACTCGATCATTAGGCCCATCAAGTTTCAACTCAATAATGAGGTCATTAAATGAGGCAGGTTTTTTCCGTTTATATAAATGTTCTATTATATATTCTCTGGAAGGTATGGGATTTTCATAATTCTTTGCTTCTCTTTTGGCAAAGGGATCCCTAATAGATTTTTTCTTATTTGGCATTACAACCTCATTTCCTAATAATAACAGCATTTATGCTCTTTAGTGCACAAGATACCATGATTCAACTAACTATTTAATATCAACATACTAAATTACTAATATTAAATGCTCAACATAGCTTCTCTATCTTGGCCAATTGATACTAAAGCTATAGGAACCGATATTTCAGATTCTATTAACTTAATAAACACTTGCGCCTGAGTAGGCAAATCACTAAAATTTGATACGTTCTGTATATTTTCTTTAAAACCAGGGACAGACTTATATACAGGCTCTACAGAATCTAATTCTCTCCATGACCAAGGGAAACTATTTAACACCTTCCCGTCCAGTTTATACGAAGTACAAAGTTTAATTTCTTCAAGACCAGACAAGACATCCAATTTGGTCAAGCATAACTTACTAATTCCATTCAAACGTATAGCATATTTTAAAGCTACTAAATCTAACCAACCACAACGTCTTGGCCGGCCTGTAGTGGAGCCAAATTCATGGCCAACATCAGATAAGTGCCTACCAGATTTGCAATGCAACTCTGTTGGCATTGGACCTTGCCCAACCCTAGTACAATAAGCCTTCATGACCCCAAGCACGCCATCAAAAAAATTCATTCCTACACCACTGCCAGAAGCTGCAGCACTAGCTATTGTATTTGAGGAGGTGACAAAAGGGTAAGTTCCATGATCGATATCAAGTAAAGCCCCCTGAGCACCCTCAAAAATTATATTATCTTCTGTATTTGCAGATAAAATCTCACCAGTATCTGCAACCATTTGGATCAGAGTATCTTTATAACCAATATATTCTTGGTAAACTTGCTCAATATCGACACCTTCATGATCGTAAAAAGAATGTAATATCTTATTATGATACTCAAGTAAGTTTACAAGATTCTTTTTAAAATCATCTTGCCAGATATCTCCAATTCGGAGATTGCGCCTTGCAACTTTATCTTCATACGCAGGACCAATACCACGTCCCGTCGTACCAATTGCATCTTTACCTCTAGCTTGTTCACGGGCTAAATCTAGCAATTTGTGAGTTGGTAATACTAGTGGGCAAGTTGGACTAATCTTTAGCTTTTTTGTTACCGAAACACCAGATGCTTGCAACTCTTCAATTTCAGTAAACAAAGCTTCTAGTGAAACCACAACTCCTGGGCCTATAAGGCACATAGCTCCATCATGCAAAATTCCAGAAGGAATCAAATGCAAAATTGTTTTTTTATCACCATCTACTAAGGTGTGTCCAGCATTGTGTCCACCTTGATAGCGCACTACAATTTGTGCATTATCAGTGATACAGTCAACAACTTTACCTTTGCCTTCATCACCCCATTGGCAACCTAGTACAACCCATTTACCTTGCAACATAGAGTATCCCCAGTCCTAACAGCATACTGGACAACCCTATTAGTCTTATAGAGTTGTCATTCTGTCTAATCAATATGCTCATTAATTTTCGCCAATGACTTGGCTGTACAAATGGCAATATCCCTTCTAGTACTAACGCAAAAGCCAAAATAAATAAAAAATCACTCCACGTAAAATTGGCCATGTCTATTTACTTTGAACTATCCAAGTAATGAAAAAATTCACCCTTAGGGGCAAGTATCAAAATGTCAGATTTATTAGAAAAAGACTTTTCATACGCGTCCATACTACGATAAAAATCGAAAAATTCAGGAGCTTGACTATATGCTTCCGCATAAATTTCAGCAGCCTTTCCATCCCCAAAACCACGTATATCTTTATCTTGTTTATTTGCCTCAGCAATCATAACAAGTTCACGTCTATCAGCATTTGCTCGGATCTTAGTTGCATCAGCAGCACCTAAAGCTCTGATTTCAGCTGACTCTTGATTACGCTCTGAACGCATTCTAGCATATACAGAATTACTAACGTTTTCAGGTAAATCTATTCTCTTTATCCTTACATCAGTAATTGAAACACCCATTTCATGAGAACTTTCATCTGCAGTAGTTCGCAACTTATCCATTAGCTCTAATCTTTCTTCTGAAACTAATTCACTAATATCACGCTGACCAATTTCTGCCTTCATTACAGAAACTATCTTTTGTTCTAAAAATTCCTCAGCTGAGCCAATTGCACTTAAAACCGTTCTATTATAAAAGAGTTCCAAGTCATCAATACGCCATACTATATAGAAATCGACAATAACGTCTTTTTTCTCTTTAGTTGTGATCCTGGAGGTTTTTATATCTAAAAGCCTCTCTCTCATATCATATTTCAATACATTAGCCAGAACCGGCACACGAAAATGTAAGCCTGGTTCGTAAACTTTTGCATTCCCAGTTTGTGGATCTTTTTTTAATTTAAACATATAGACCATGGCGGCTTCTGTTTCATAAACAGTAAACATTGATAATACGCCACCGATAAGAAAGACAAGAATTAAACTTGTTAATACTACGGATCTTTGCATTTTTATCTCCTCCTTCTGTCACGACGCGATCTCTCTAAATCGTCCGCAGTGCTAACTTGCACTTGGTTATAGTTGTTCGATGATTTTGCCTGCTGTTGGGTTGACTCATCTTCAGAAACCCTATTACTTTCCATTAGCTTATCAAGTGGCAAGTACATCAAATTGTTTCCACCAGGAACATCAATTAGAACTTTTGATGTGTTAGACAATACTTTTTGCATAGTAGCAAGATATATTCTCTTTCTAGTGATTTCAGGAGCTTTTAAATATTCAGGTAAGACTTGTTTAAAACGCAAAGTTTGACCTTCAGCATTCAAAATTGTTTCTTCCTTATAAGCTTCAGCTAATTCTTTTATTTTTTCAGAGAGACCATATGCTTCAGGAATAACTTTATTTGCGTAAGCTTCTGCATCATGCTTTAACTGCTCCCGCTCTTCCTTTGCTTTAGTTACATCATCAAAAGAGCTTTCAACATCTTTAGGGTAAATAGCTTCCTTCAATGCTAACGTTGTGACTTTTATGCCAGCTTTATAACCATCTAATGTTTCTTGAATTTGATTTTCAATTTTCTTAGCAATATCTTCTTTACCAACAGAAATTATATAATCAAATTTTGAGTGTCCTATAACCTGTCGTAATGCGCTATCTGAAGCTTCATCAAGTGCTAATGACGGGTTACGAACATTAAATAGGTACTGACGTACATCTTTAACGCGATACTGAACTTCTATGATAACTGATACTAAGTTTATATCTTTAGTTAACATCAACCCACTTCTTCTGGTTGAACGAATTGCTTCAGCATTTACAATAGCTTTATCTTTAATGAATAATGGGATCCAGTGTAAACCTTGGCCAACCTGCTCTTCATACTTACCAAATTTAGTTATAACTGCACGCTCTGGCGGTTTCACTACAAAGAAACCTGCTGCAATATATATACAAGTTAGTAAAATCAAAGGCACAGCTAAATGCTTAACACTAAAGTCACTTGACTGGGATTCTCCTCCCCCGCCCATAACTCCTTTTAATTTTTCAGCAAGCTTAGAAAATAACTCATCTAACTCCGGAGGTCCTTCATTCTTGCCTTTTTTAGAGCCCCACTGATTATCATCATCTTTTTTATTTTGCTTATCGCCGCCACCAGGCTCATTCCAAGCCATTTTTGCTACCTCGCTTCATTTATAAACTTCAAGTTACTCTTATGAGTCAAACATGACTCTAATCCTGGATATTTACGACAGATCCTTTTCCAACTAGCCCCTGCAATTGAAACTGTTAAAATAAACCTGCCATCATCATCATTAATCTCTTTATCAATCGCACCGATTGCATAAAGGTTCGCCCTTATCTTACCTTGATCTGCCGCCAAAACTATATCACCAGAGATTAAATCTTGCGTTAACCTTGCTGCTATTGCATCAGTTATTAACCCAAGACCTAAACTGCATTTAGCAGAAGCAAAAACCCCTGTTATTTGCCCTAGGCAATCTTTTGACACAGATGACTTAACATCATCTAACATATCAATTTTATTGTAAACTTCTAATATAGGTACATTCAAGGCGCCAATGTCTGATAAAACTTTTTCAACCTGCCTTTGTTTCTCTCGCCACGATTCATCTGATATATCAATAACGTGCAATAAAAGGTCTGCATCTAAAGTTTCTTCTAGTGTGGCTTTAAAAGCTTCAATTAAATCATGTGGCAAATCTCTGATAAAACCTACCGTATCAGATAAAATAGTCCCTCCAATGATTGGCAAATCTATTCTTCTAATCGTTGGGTCTAAAGTAGCAAAAAGTTGATCCGCGGCATATACAGTCTCTCCAGTTATAGTATTAAATAATGAAGATTTTCCTGCATTAGTATAACCAACGATACTTACCTGGCTAAGATTATTCTTTTTACGTGCTTGTCGACCTTGAGATCTTTGCTTGCGCACCTTATTCAATTTCTCTTTTAGAGCCCGCATTCGATCTTTTATTAGTCTTCTGTCCAACTCAAGCTGGGTTTCCCCAGGCCCTCTCATACCGATACCACCTTTCTGCCTCTCAAGGTGAGTCCAACCACGTATCAAGCGAGTTGAGAAATATTGCAACTGAGCTAGTTCTACTTGTAACTTACCTTCATGAGTTCTAGCTCGCTGGGCAAAAACATCCAAAATCAGCCCTGATCGATCGATAACTCGGACCTTTAAATGCTTTTCTAGATTTCTTTGTTGACTCGGAGACACGGCATGATTAAATAGAACGACATCTGCTGCTTGCATTTCTACTAAGCCAGCCAATTCTTCTAACTTACCAACACCAATAAGATACTTAGGCTCAGGTGCAGTTCGGCGCACAAAAACCTGATCTAATACCTCAACTCCAGCTGAAACAGCCAAATCGTAAAATTCACTGTAATCAGGTGAACTGTTCGGTTGAGGGTACTTGCAGTGCACAAGTACCGCTCTTTCACCACTATCAGGTCTTTCAAACAATAGGGGTTATCCTATTTAAACATTACCTGGCTCATAACTGTGCTCTTCTTGGACTATATCTTCATCCATTGCTACAGCAGTGCTCATTTTCACGTTTCTTGTTGGAACAACTGTTGATATTGCATGTTTATAAACCATCTGACTAACAGTGTTTTTCAGCAAGACAACAAATTGATCAAAGGATTCCACATGACCTTGTAGTTTAATTCCATTTACAAGGTATATAGATACAGGAACACGCTCTTTTCTTAGCGCGTTTAAAAAAGGATCTTGTAACATCTGCCCTTTTGACATTATTTGGTTCTCCATTTTTTTAGATACTACATGTTAAGTAGTCGAAAAGTTTACCATGCGCCTTATGAATAATAAAATGTTTTTTTATTAATACACTACGTACACTGGGATGAAATATGTTGATAAACTAGGTTATGCAGGCTCTTTGAATATGTGTCAGCAATCGGGGTAAAGTTTTTTGCAAGCTTACGGAGCCAAGTTATCTGCCTTTTAGCTAGTTGTCTTGTTGCTATTATCCCTCTATTTATGAGCTCATCATAACTATAAGTCCCTCCTAAATACTGCCACACTTGGCTATAACCCACCGCTCTAATTGCAGGTAAGTCGGCAAATTTATCTTTATTTTCATACAATGATTGCACCTCTTCAACAAAACCCAGGCTTAACATCTTATGAAATCTAGTTGCAATCCTTTTATGTAAGTCTTTTCTATCATCAGGATTAACCACTAGTGGGAGAACATTATAAGATGACAAAACACTATCTTTGGTTTTTATGTAATGCGCGCTAATCGGCTCTCCTGAACTATAAAATACTTCAAGTGCTCTTTGAATTCTTTGCGGGTCATTAGGATGTATCCTGGCGCTAGCAATAGGATCTACTTGAGATAGAATCTCATGCACGTATTTCAAGCCTTTATCTTGCACCATTGCCTCGATTTCATCGCGGATCTGTTGGTTTGCCTCAGGTAAGTCATGCAAACCATTTAATAAAGAATTAAAGTACATCATGGTGCCACCGACTAAAAGTGGTACTCTTCCTCTAGCTAGTGATTGCTGAATTTCATAACTAGCATCCTCACAAAACTTTCCAACAGAGTAAGTTTCATCTGGTCTTTTTATATCTATTAGCTTATGTGGGTATACTTTCAGCACAGAACGGTCTGGTTTAGAAGTACCAATATCCAAGCCTTTGTAAATCATTGCTGAATCAACGCTAATAATATCCACAGGATAGTTGTCTGCAATAGCCATAGCTAAATCAGTCTTTCCTGCTGCTGTTGGACCCAGTAAAATTATCACATTATCTTTCACAATAAGACTCTCAAGTCATATAAGTTACCAATACAGTATAACGTATGAAAGTTTTCTTCAAATTTTTTTAAATGCAACTGCACTATAACATGCGTAATAACTCTGATTCAGAGAACGTGCGCACACTTGTGTTATTAGTTTTTGTTAGTAAATTTGCAATTTGTTCTGTTTCTAGATCTAAAAAAGTTAAGTGCTCTATGAATGATTTAAAAACCACCACTAAGTCCTCAGTATTACTATTTATCACCTTATGCATAATACTATTCAGTGCCACTGCAGATGAAATCCAATCATAGTCTTGCAATATACTTGGTACTGTACGTAACAAAACTTCATGTTCAGAAATTCTATCTATACTAAATCCTAACAACATAAACATATCTGGTAATTTCTCAAAATGTTCTGCCATTTTAATACCAATATCGACTCGAGCAGGATTTAATAAATTTGTAGAGCAAAGCTTAGTGTGCTGTTTGATTTCTTCAAGACCCAATAGTTGAATATAGTTCCGCCAAGATCGTTCAACATGTATCAGCTGAATCCCATCACTAACCTTAATACAAGCTATCTTAGGACTGATTATTAACATATTCTCTTCTTTTGCATATTCTTTGCTTAAAGCTATTCTATCATTTACGTTGTGCTGAATTAAATTGTTATAATTACTAGATAAATTTTTAGGCTTATAAAATTTATTCTCATCCGTACTTACATTTGAAGCATAAGCGGTATTTATAGACCTTGGCTCTTCTTCATGTTGTACATGTTGGTTATTTTCATCAGATTCAGCCTCATGGACATGACCAGTTTCATCTAAATATTGTGCGATAACATCAGTTATGAAATTATGTATAACCCTGGATTCACGGAACCTAACTTCACTTTTTGTTGGATGAACATTTATATCTACAGCATTAGTATCCATGTGAAGATATAGACAATATACTGGATAACGTAGATCTGGATCATTAGATAAGAATGCTTGTCTAATTGCATGTGTGATAACTTTATCTCGAATAATTCTACCATTCAGATAAAAAAACTGCCTATCAGCTTGAGGCCGGTCATATCTTGGCAACCCTAACCAACCTTTCAATATCATACCATTTTGCTCAACATTGATATGAGAGCAATTATCTAAGGTTTCTGTACCACAAAGTGTGCGCAACCGTAAACTTTGCCCATATACATCCTTAGCTATTGGCAAATTTTTCATAAGTTTTGCATCTTTATATAAACGAAAATGCACATCGAAGTGACTAAGAGCTAGCTTCATAAACATTTGTTCTATATTTATGTATTCAGTGTTTTCTGTACGTAAAAATTTACTTCGTACAGGTACGTTATAAAATAAGTCACTAACACAAACAGTGGTTCCGGTTTCATGTGCACCAAGCTCAACCATAAGACTGTTATTTATCTTATATGCATTCTCCTGTTCTTTAGTTTTTGAAGTTATTGTAACTTTAGAAACTGAAACAATACTTGACAATGCCTCACCTCGAAACCCTAAAGAAGTTATTGAGTACAGATCATTTGCATCTGTTATCTTACTTGTTGCATGTTGCATTAATGCTATAGGTAAATCTTCTTTTAAAATACCAGAGCCATTATCTACTATTTTTATTTGAGAAATACCACCTTTAACAATATATATATCTATTTTTTCAGCACCAGAGTCTATACTATTTTCAACTAATTCTTTTACTATCGACATTGGCCTTTCAATTACTTCGCCTGCAGCAATTTGATGCGCCACATGATCTGGAAGAACTTTTATTCTATTCACCGCTTTACTACCTTTAATTTTTGTCCAATAATAATATTATTATGTTTCAATACATTTAATTGTTTTAACTCACTAAAACTCATATGGAATTTCTCAGCAATCTTTAATAATGAATCCCCACTCTTTACTACATAAACCTTTGTAGTATCGTGGCGCATCATTTGAGCTTTCTGTACATGCTGAGGATGTTGACTGTAATACTCTTTAATTCCTATTAAAATTTGAGAAGCTAATTTATCTTGATATGACGAAGTTCTCAACTTTTTCTCTGTACTTGGATTTGAAATGAAACCAGTTTCCACTAATAATGAAGGGACATCTGGTGCTTTTAACACCAAAAACCCTGCTCGCTCAACATGCCCTTTGTGCAATTTAGTGACATTCTTCAAACTTCCTAAAATAGTACTTGCTGCGTCAAAGCTAGCTTTTTTTGATGCAGTTTGGCTTAAATCTAGTAATACTGAAGCTAAAATATCACTTTTATTGTCAAGACGAACACCTCCTACTAAATCTGATCTATTTTCTTTTTCTGCCAACCATTTAGCCGCTTCTGAAGTTGAACCCTTCTCTGACAAGACAAACACAGAAGCTCCATGAGCATTTTTATTCTTAAAAGCATCAGCATGAATGGAGATAAATAAATCAGCATGATGCAATCGTGCTCGCTCAAATCTATCTCTTAAACCGATATAGTAATCACCACCGCGGGTAAGAATAGCTCTCATATTTGGCTCTTTATTTATTTTTGTCCTTAGTTTCTTACCAATAGCTAGCACAACATCTTTCTCTTTCGTACCTCGAGCTCCTATAGCACCAGGATCTTCACCTCCATGCCCACAATCTATAGCTACAACAAACTCACCTTTACTTACTACTATTTCTTGTGCTGCTTGTGGCCTAGGTGAACCATGCAAAAGTGCGTCGTCTGCATCTAGCTCAAATAATGATAAAATTGATTGCTTTTCTCTACTTTCAAGATCTAAAACCAATCTATTACCATAATATTCATTTGGTTTTAGTAAAAATGCTTTAGGCTCAAGAGGCCCTTGTAATTCAAATACTAATCTTGTCGAATTATCTCCACGTTCACCAACACGAATTTTTTTTATCATCGTATTCTTTATATCGATATTATCTACTACTGATTTAGATATCTTTATATCTTGTATATCTATAACTATTCTATCTGGCTTAGATAATGTTAATAATTTATATTCAACTGTATTCTGTAGGTCTAAAACAACTCTGATACTACCTGGTGATGGCCATACCCTAATACTCTCAGCTATATTTTCTGCCCTAGCGCAATGCACTAAAACTAATATGCTACTCATTATCAATAAGTTTTTTAATTTCATTGTAAAAATTTCAAGCCTTGTGGTGTACAAGCATTAATATGGAAAACTCTTAGCTCATCAATTAAATCTATTTCAACTTTCAGGTCTGGAGCAGATAAAACTCCACTTCCGCGTTCAGGCCATTCAATAATTAGGGCTGCACCAACATCAAAATAATCTTCAATGCCAATATAACTTAAATCATCAATACTAGAGATTCTGTACAAATCAAAGTGATGAATAATTCCAAAACCTAGCTCATAACTTTCTACATAGGTATACGTTGGACTTTTAACTTTTCCTGTATAACCTAACTGAATCATTATTTTTTGTACTAAAGTTGTCTTGCCAGCACCCAGATCTCCTGACAAATAAATAATACCTTGTGTTTCCTGCAACCATTTAGCAATTCTACCAGCAACAACATCTAGCTTAGCCAAATCAGCCACCTCAATCTCTATTTTATTAGCCATTACTACTACCAACTAAAAACCCTGCCATTTCATCAAGCAAATCTGAGGCTAATAACCCATTGCCTAATGTCTCATATTTAATTTCTCCAGCAACTGCATGCAAAACAGACCCTAGACATGCAGCTTTATAACCATCCATTCCTTGAGATAATAAACTACCTATAACCCCTGATAACAAGTCACCCATTCCTGCTGATGCCATACCAGCATTTCCATACGGACAAATAGAGAGCCTGTTTTTTGATGATGATATAAGTGTGCCAGCACCTTTTAATAGGGTGGTTGCATTAAATTTTTTGGCTATTTCATTTACACAAGTAATTCTATCTTGATATAACTTTTCAATCGGACTTTGTAAAAGATAATGTGCTTCACCTAAATGTGGGGTAAGCACAACATCTTCTGGGGAAAAATGTAAATCTTTAAGATCTGCTAAAAAACATAATGCGTCAGCATCAATAACCATGGCTTTTTTCATCGATAAAACTGCACTTAAACAGCCTCGAGCCCAATCATCTCTTCCCAAACCAGGACCAACAACTATTGCATCCATTCGGTATAATTGTTCTATTAAAATATTAAAATCGCTAACAGCATAGCTAACAATCTCAGGTTGATTCAAAGGTATTAAATTAGCATGTTCAGGTGCAGTAAAAACATTAACTCGTCCTGCCCCCATCCTTAATGCGCCTTTTGCAGCAAGAAGTACTGACCCTAACATTGACTCATTCCCCCCTACAATAGCAACCTGGCCAACTTGATTTTTATGTACATTAGATAGTCTATATGGCCTAGTTTCTAAAACTTTATCAAAGGATAATAATCTAGCAAACTCTTTAATTCCTACAATATCTTTTACTGGGAGATTCAGATCACTTAAATGCAAATAACCTATATAATTTTTAGCATCACCAGTCAAAAGTCCTACTTTATGTGCCAAAAGCGTCACTGTTGCATCAGCAACAATTGCATTATCTCTAGCAATACCAGTGTTTGCATCAAGTCCTGATGGCAGGTCTATTGAGCATACAGGCTTTGATAGCGTGTTTATTTTATTAATTAAATCATTATATTTAGCAGAAAGTGGTTTTGATAATCCTGTTCCAAAGATTGCATCAACAATTAAGTCACCTTTAAACTCATTGATAGTAGTAAATACTGAAACTTTACCACCGTTACCAACAAAGAGTTTATATGCTTTTAGCACATCAGCATTAGCATTAATTTTAGAAGTGTCTTCGACACTTATAACATTAACAGCATAAGATCCCATTAGCTGATTAGCTACAAGATAACCATCTCCACCATTTTTACCATGGCCACACACAACCGTTACACTTTTAATTTTTGGCCAGTAATCTTTTATAAAATCACAACAAGCTGTTGCTGCAAATTTCATTAAATCAAAGTGAGTGCAACCTCTCTTTTTAATAATTGCATTCTCAAGCTCAATTAAACCCTTTTTATCAAAAACACTTTCCATAGTTATTTCTCTAAATATAAGAAGTCATCTTCTAACAATATACATTATACCACTCTATTAAGATAACCTCTTATTTAGATAACTGTTTTATTTTAAACTATGACGCCTTCTGATTTTTTTACTTTTACTTACCTTCTCCTCTATCTCTACTTCCTCCTGCTCCAAAGTCAAAACTTGAGATTGAGTTGCTGCTGCGTGAACTCTTTCTGCTTCATGTCTGGCATTAACAACTCGAGCAGAAACACCAGTTTTATGTTTATGTTTTCTTTTAGGGTGAGCACCAACAACATCAGCTTCATCTTTTTTTCTAGATACTGAGTCTAAGCTAACAGTAGATGCAACTTCATTGTGCTTTCTTTTTTTGCCATCATCAGCAGCCTCATCTACCCTACTAGAGCCTGATCCACCAGCACCACCAAGTACAACTTCATTACTATTATCGGAATCAGGACTACCGCTATCATCTCTATATCCCATTCCTGTAGATTCAAAAGTAATTTTTGTAGCATTAATTGTATACTCTGGTGTACCAGGAGCCATTGGAAAAAAAGGTCCAAAAGAAAATTCATCCATTCTAGAAACATTTGAGCCATCTATATAGTATACAGCCATGTCAGCACCAATATCTTTATCAAAACTGCATGTTTGCTGCATACGCCCAGCACCAGAAACTATAATTTTAAAATCAATCGCAATATCATTACGTACTTTTAAAAGCTTTGTAAATGCTTCTCTACAGCCACGCTCATAGAAATTACCATCTATGCCAATATCTGTTCCCCCACCATACCAATGACCAGTATCCCCACTTAATCCAGGCAATGATATATCCTTCACATGCCCACAAGTAGATAAAGTATTAATTATTTCAACAAGCCGTAAAGATGTCGGTTCTACAGACATAAGGCTTGCATCGGGGATAGGAATAGGTGAAGAAGAAGATGAAGAAGCACTTGAAGCTACAGTACCTACATCAGGCACCATTGTATCAGCATAGAAACTACTGCTTTCTACTGCACTATGAACGGTACTACTATTTTCTTCGGAATATGGCAAACCTAATATATTATGTTCATACCTTAAAATACTTAACCCATCATCCGTAACAGTAGGTTCATCTTCATCATAAAAATATGACTCCTCTTTTATTGCTACATCCACCTTAAGATTTTTTAGGTGATTTAAGAAATCACTGAAATATTCAAAGTTCATAATTAACTTCCTTCTTAGATATTTTAATAGACTCATAATATTGGAACGCATTAAAGAGATAATGTGAAGCGGTTTATTAAAAGCACTTGCAATTAGTTAATTGACTGTGATGTTATATTTGCATTTGGTTGTAACTTTATTATGCACTCTGAGCCTAGATTCCCTAACATTCTGCAAACAATGACTGTCAACTCGATAACTCTGCGCAATCGTATCATAATGGGCTCAATGCACACAGGCCTTGAAGAGGAAAAGCATGGTTATAAGAAGCTTGCTAACTTTTATAGACTACGTGCCCGCGGTCGTGTTGGATTAATAGTTACCGGAGGAATTTCTCCAAATATCCGAGGTTGGCTTGCTCCCTTTGCATCACGATTAAGTTTTAAACACCATGAAAAAAATCATCAACTAATTACTAGTGCCGTTCATGAGGAAAATGGGCATATTGCCTTACAAATTTTACATGCAGGCCGCTACGGTTATCACCCTCTCAATGTTGCCCCATCTAAAATAAAAGCTCCAATTAGTCCTTTTACTCCAAGTAAATTATCAGAACGACAAATTAAGCTCACTATTAAAGATTTTGTTAACTGCGCTAAACTTGCTCAAAATTCTGGATATGATGGTGTTGAGGTAATGGGCTCAGAAGGCTATCTTATTAATCAATTCATTGTAGCTCGCACTAACAACCGCACTGATAAATGGGGCATGAGCTATGAAAATCGTATTAGGTTTCCAGTAGAAATTGTCCGTGGTATTAGGGAAGCTCTCGGTGATAAGTTTATCATAATGTATAGACTCTCCATGCTAGATTTAGTTGATAATGGTAGTACCTGGGAAGAAATAGTCATCCTTGCCAAAGCTATTGAAGCCGCTGGTGCTAGTATAGTCAACACTGGTATTGGATGGCATGAGGCTAGGATCCCAACTATTGCCTCTAACGTACCTCATGGAGCATTTACCTGGATTACGGCTAAGCTCAAAAAAGAAATCAATCTTCCATGTGTTACCTCAAATAGAATTAACTCTCCCATGCAAGCTGAGGAAATTTTGAAAAGTGGACAAGCTGATTTTATTTCTATGGCAAGACCATTTTTAGCTGATCCAAATTTTGTTCTGAAAGCTGAGCAACATCGTACAGATGAGATTAACACCTGCATTGGCTGCAACCAAGCTTGCCTTGATAATGTTTTTAAAAGAAAACGCGCCACATGCATGGTAAACCCATATGCATGCTTTGAAGAAGAGTATAAGATTGAAACAACATCATCTGTAAAAAATATCGCTGTAGTTGGTGCTGGCCCTGGAGGTCTAGCGTGCGCAATGACTCTAGCGCAACGTGGACATACTGTAACATTATTTGACCAACATGATAAAACTGGTGGTCAATTCAATTTAGCTAAAAGAATTCCAGGAAAAAGTGATTTCCAAAGCACCATCGACTATTTTACTCATCAACTAGAGTTACTCAACGTTAAAATCCAACTTAATACTAAGGTCACTATAGAAGATTTGCAGAACTTTGATGAAGTTATTTTAGCTACTGGTGTAAAACCTAGAATACCTGATATCCCAGGAATAGAACATGACAAAGTTTCATCTTATGTAGATGTAATCTCTGGAAAAGTACAAGTTGGAAACACAGTTGCAATAATTGGTGCCGGAGGTATCGGTTTTGATTGTGCTGAGTATTTACTCGATAATGATCATGCTTTTTTTGAAGAATGGGGCATTGATTTATCACTAAAACGTCGCGGGGGCTTAGCCCAAGAAAATATTGTTCTACCCAAACGTAATATATACCTACTACAACGTAAATCTGGCAAAGTTGGTAAAGGCCTGGGTAAAACTACTGGCTGGATCCATAGAGCTACAATGAAGAAATATGGTGTGCAAATGCTATCTAATGTGAGCTATGAAAAAATAAATGATGCTGGGTTATATATACGATTAGGTGATTCCAAGCCACAACTTCTTACTGTAACTAATATAATTATTTGTGCGGGCCAAGAACCATTGCAAGATCTGTTACAACCACTTATTGATCTTAAAATAAAATGTCATTTAATTGGTGGGGCAGATATAGCTGCTGAGCTTGATGCAGTACGAGCAATTAAGCAAGGTACCTTGTTAGGCTTAGATATTTAGCTAATAACATGCTTAAAAGCTTGGAGCATGCTTGACTCGCTACTAAAGTAACGAGGTTGCGCATGCTTTTTGCTCAACAAGCTCTGTATTAATAATATCAGCACTGATTTTTGCACTGCCACAAAGCATTGCATCATGATCGTTATCTATATCAAATACAGTACAATTTATTAAACTTCGATCAAAGCCATTCAGCCTGCTTGAATAGTGATATTTACCTAGCCTTCCAGGATCCTTTGCCCGTAGCAGAATACTTTTACCGTGATATTTCTTTAATGAATATTTTGCTTGCATTGCAAATTCAAGACGCATAACTTTGAAAATATGTTTCTGATATTTTTGTGGCAGACTAGTCAAAAAGGCGCACGACTGATCTGTTAAAAATCTTTTCATAACTGATGGCCTGGCAAAAATAGATATACTGTGGGCTAAATATCTACTTAATTTTGCACTATCTAATAATATCAACTTGTTGACGATTATATCTTTTTTTGTTAATTGTCTAGCAATCTCACAAGCTATTAAACCTCCTTGACACCAACCGCCAATAAAATAACTAGTAGCCGGTATAGAGCTTAGTATATATTCAACATATTTAGCCGCTAATTCTTCTATGCTTTTAATGAAATCATCCCTAGTATCTAGGTTATAAGAATTAATAGCATATACTGGTGTTTTACTATCTATATGTTTTGCTAAAGTCTCATAGCAACTACCATGAAAAAACATTGGATGAATTAATATCAATGGAGGATTATCTTTAATCCCTTCTTTAAACCTAATTATTGGCTCATAAACATCCGCATAGTCCTGTCTTTCTGTTGCTAGATATATCGCTTGAGAAAAGATTGTATTATTTTTCAATAACCAGGAAATAGGAAGATTTGTATCAATTTCATCATTTATTTTTCTGAGTAAGTTAATGCTCGCTAATGAAGCAATTCCATATTGCTGAAATGGTCTATATATCGATAAAGTATCAACTTTATAAGGAATACATTCTCGCCATAACCCTTTAATAATATTGATATATTTATCACCAATAACTTCACCACCAGAGTTTAATGAAATTTTCTCTGCATATTGTGATACTAAAGGAAAATTCTCTTGCTGATGAGCTAAGTTCAACCAAACAGCAGGAATGTAACCACTTAAGCTATTTTCAGTAAGTATAGAATTTAGTTGATATCCCAATTGATCTATACCATAAGTAAGACCAATCAACTTACTCGTAATATTCCTTTTAATATATACAAAGTAAATACTTTGTGATATGTCTAAGTATACAAACTGGCAAGCCTTAAAGCTAAGTGCGGTATTAGCCACATTTTGATAATGTAGTTGCTCATTGCTATGGTATAGATATAATTTATAATCGGTTTTTAAAATCACCTTGATATCTATTATTTTTCCATCCAGCAATAAATTAGTAGCCAATTCAATAGCATTTCTTTCTAAACTTAAGTTTTTGGTTGGTAATATTTGCCCGTCATTTAAAACTCCAAGGTGTTTGTTGTCATACGTTAATAGTAGCTTAATAAAACATACATTATCAAAGCTTTCATCACATGAAAATACTTCGTCAACATAGCATATTATTATTACTACAACCTTAGACTCTACCTTGGACAACATCTCAATGTAGTTATGATATTCTTGAGCAAAAACAACATAGACAGTACCTGACTCTAGGCTTTTTATTTCTTTTGATTTTGATATTTTGTAGTCCCCATAAGCAAACAGTGCATCCACATCATGTTCATGAGCCCCACTAAAATGAATCATATTACAATCATATTGCGCAAGCTTACCCTTAATATAATTAAGACCAGGCAAATTATCACTGCTCTTTAATTTTATATTACTAATGTTTATGCAGCTAATGACTTCATTTTGGTGTGCCACAATTAGTTGCAATATCTTTACCAAATATTCTTGATATACTTTAATATTATCTAAATTAAATAATTCCTGTTTATATGCCCAACATAGGCGTATAGGATCACTAATCTCATAAGAGAAGACTACATCATGATGGTAGCCTAAATTATCTGTTTCAATGCTTTGTGTTTTAATTTTATCACCCAAGGAAAAATCAGCTGTTCTGGCTTTTGTTTCAACTAAGCAAAGATTTGGATACTCTGTATTTTTAAGATCATGGCCTTTCAGATTATATTCAATAAATTTTTGAAATGGTATATGTTGAAATTGCTTCGCCTCGTGGCGTTGCTGTTGCAAATAATTAAGTAGTTGTTCTATAGTAGTTGTTTCTGAAATTTTGCTACTGTAAAAATGTACGTTAAATAGAGGACCAATTGTATTTTTATATTTTACTCCTCGTGCATTTATTGGATAACCAATCATTAGTTTATTAGTATCATGCACTAAATGCATTAGAATTGAAAAGGCGCATGACAGCACAGTAAAAGCACTATACTCATGGCTGTCTCTTAAGTGCAAAATTTCTTTAGATAATTTTTTATCTAAATGTATTACATGGGTACAAACATCAGTTGTTTGTGCAAACTTACCAAAATTCATATGCATAGGCATTGTTAAATACTTATTCCAGTATGTCTCCAGTTCTAATTCTTTTACAACCTCATATTTATAATTATCAAAAAAATTCAAAGTTTTATTTTTCGTTGGCTGCGGTAATACTTCATTCTGTGCTAAGCACCTATATATAGTAGCCACCAGCTCAATACATTTCTGTCCAGATACTGTGTCTGCAATAATATGATGACCCCAAATCACATATCTAAATCTATTTTTATCCTGTTTTTTAATTAAAGAAGCTCTAATTAATGGAGGCTTAACCAAATTAAAGGGTGTACTTATAAGTTCTTTTGTTATTTTCTCAAGATCATCTTCTGTTTTAGCAATTAAAAATTGATAAGCAACAGCAACATGACCATTATATTCCTGACGTATTCCTGCTTCAGTTTCAACAAAACTGAAATCTGAAAGCACATAATGCTCTTTTATAAATATCTCTATTGCTTGGTTAAATATTTTAGTATCTAATTCACCAAGAATATCAACGCTAACTGACACGTTATGTGAGCAAGAGTCAGGCTCTAACTTCCAGCTATAGTAATACGGCTTCTGGTAAGGGAGCAACTCCCAAGATCGTGATTCATTTTGCATTATAGCCACCATCCATGGCAGCATCATTATTACTGCCTTGTTTTAATGTTATGCTCACATGACTCTTTGTAAGCACCTAATTTTAATCCTAACTGAAATATATTATCACAATTTAACTTCTCTTTAATATTAGCTAAATGTGTGTTAACAGTATGTAAACTTGCTTTTAATTCCCAGGCTATTTCCTTAGTTCTTGAGCCATTAACAAGCTTAGTAACAATGATAGTTTCTTTTTGTGTTAAATATACTTGCTTACCTTCACAAGAGTAAGGCAAATGATATCTGCCTCTTTCAAACTGTCTTCCATTAAAAATATTGCTGACCACCTGCATCCATTACTCCTTTTGTAGTAAATTTGGTTATGTTTTGATATATATATCAAAAGGCGTGGTATTTATACCAAAATGTACGACAAAAATGCAATCTGAATTTTAAACAATATTTGTTATGTAGAAACATCCAGTATTACTTTTGCTAGGTGCGCCAAAGTAGAGGGAAGTCAATATGATTAGTAATATTGCTGCGAAATGGTGCTATAGCTAAACCACCACGACGAGTGTATTGCCCATAAACAGTAAGTTCTCTTACCCATTGCGTGGCTAATATATCAAAAAATATTTTCTCGATACAGTGCTCATGAAAACCTTGGTGATTACGATATGAAATAAGGTATTTACAAATACTAGATTCATCGAGCATTTGTCCTCGATATCGAATATAAAGAGAGGCCCAATCTGGCTGGCCAGTTACTAAACAATTGGATTTAAACAAATTACTATTAAGCTCATAACAACCAATCTCCCCATCATCCTCAAGTTTGAGTAGACTTGGATCCGGATCGTATATCTCTGTTGCAACTTGTATATTATCAATATTTTTACCGGGCAAGGAATCAGCAAGCTGCCACTGCCGCTCCTCATGTATATTAACAGTCAGCTCAGAGCCCAAACAAACCGACAAATCATTTTCAATCAATCGTTTTAAACTGGTAGATGACGTGAATTGCGTGCTTCTTAACGAGTATAGATAAAGCTTTAGTGATTTTGACTCTACTAAATTTGTTGAGTCTGAAGGTATAAGAAGCTGTAACCGAGCTTGAATTGGAAATCCCTGGGCACCGATATAACTTAACTCAAATCCATACCACCGATCCCAGCCAAGCATGCCATTGATCTCAGTACTACTCCACATTTCTCTATTCAATGTTCTTGGTATCGCACACAGCAACTTAGGATCATATCGGTCAATATACTCTGTATTTTTGCCCAAAGGTAAATCTATATTTTCAAGTATACTCACTGAACAACCCCCCTTGTGTTACAGAGCCAGGAATAACTACTTTGATTACAACGCAAAAAATTACCCTCAATACCACCACGCCGAGTTAATTGCACTTGCACTTTTAAATAATGATCACCTATAAGATTTTGATTAAGTGTATTAAACAAATCATTAGCAATATCAATTTGGCAAATTTTTTTGTTTCGATATGAAGATAAAAACTCTCCAAAAACATCAATATCCCACGCAAATTGTCTAGTTTTAAATAACACTCGTGCCCACACTGGTTGTTTAGTTCTAGCACAATTGAACATGAAGTTATTTGCAAATAAGCTTTGTGTAGATCCTAATGCATTTTTAGGTGTTATTGTTTTTAAATCTGAAGCGTCATTAGTAAGCATGTCATCGATACACAAACTACCTTGAACATCCATAGAGCACTGCTGAGCACTTTGTACTGACGATAAATTAAATTCTATATTATCAAGCTCAGAAAATATTTCACTGCTCAATGCACTAATTACTTGAGCTTCATTAGCAAATTTCCTTGCCTCAAACTCTTGTATACGCTTTTTTAATTCAAAAGGCATCAGTCCTGCTACTTCCCCAGGAGTATAGACATCTAATTGATAATTTTGTGGCATCCCAATTATATTTAAGTGAGAAAACTCATAAATACGCCAATGATCTATTCCATATGTACTTTCTACATTAAAGGTAGTTGGTTGCAATAACAGTTCCAAAGCAGTAGCCTTAAGAAAAAGAAGGATAAATCAAAGATTATATGCTTTAGGGGGGAAAAACAATAGAGGGAAAGATAAGTTAAGCGTCCATGCTTAGCCAAATTCCTTTTGGCGATCCTTATGTTTCTATTTAACAATATAAGCTTACAATAAGGTATCAGCATATGTACTACATAGTCGTAGGATATCGACCACTTCACAAATATGACAAGGAGAGTCCAAATGCCTACCCGCTTAATAAATAACGCCGAGAAAGTAGTAAAAGATGCACAACAATCACTTAAAGAACAACTTTTCCAGAGATTAGAAGCTCTAAAAGCTTTACATGAAACACCTATATTTGATGATACTAGTGGTGATGGGCTAGCGAGAATGGTCAAAAGTGAAATTAAGAGTGATGCTAATAAATTAGAAACGTTAAGTGAGTATTGTCACAGTCAAGTCGTTCAGCACTGGAATGAAGCACAAGCAAAAACAGTTCAGCTAATTGGTAATGATGAAGATGCAATCTGTCGTATATCTGAAGGCACAGTTTCAATACCAGACAATACTATTATGCCACTTGCTACCTCAACCTTCTGGGGAACTGAGGTCCCAATGGCATTTTCCTACCTTTCTTGGGCTATAGAACATAGCATGACAAATTTTGCTGCTGACGCTATTGCTAAAAATACAGGTCAACAAACAATCAATTTGGGGGGATTTAGAATTTCACTATCAGCAGATCCAGGTTTGTTCGTAACCCCTACCAGTATATTTTCAGCTAATACTCTCAATGTTAGAACCACTTCAACTCTTAGCAATAGCTTCAGGCTGAGCAAATCTCCAAATGTTATGGGAGCATTTCATTCAGGGTTTAACTTACTCCCAGACCATTTCGAATCATCCAGCCTTCCATCTGAGTTTGATGTTATTGAGAGGTCTCTGCAATTAACACACCCTGGACACACTCATTTTTATCTTACTTTACAGCAGCCAACAACATTACCTGAAGCTGGTGATATAGTGCAAAGAAATGGACATTTCTGCTTTATGTATGGCGGTGTAGAGCGCAATTGCTTGGCCCCCAATAATTCAGGTTATGCTCAAACCACCATACCTAGCAGTGAACTTGGGACTAGCATTTATAGAACCAGCATTGCAGATCCAGAAAATAGTGCTCTTACACTTAAATTTCGATCTACATAATATATATAGTGGAAGTAGTTGCAATCTCATTTCTTAGTTGGTAAACTACATAAAGTTTTTGGAAGGTATAATAATTATGGCATCAATAGCAACAAACCTATTACGACGTACTAACGGTCTATTTAATGAGTTCTTAGCTAGCAATGGCTCTGAAGCATTTAGCTTTAATGAGCTAATTGGCAATGTGCTCAAACAAGCCATGCCTACAGGGTTCTTAAATAAATTTGATACTGTCAAAGACCAAGGTCTTACTAGTTGGGCAAATTTACTTCCTAAACCAGAACAAACTCCAACTCCTAATGTAAAACTAGATGGTTTGGATATAACACAGCTACAAAAGCTTATTGATGGATTAACAGAAAAGCCAACACCTGCGAAGAAAAAAACAACACCATCGCTAACACCAGCATAATTAAAAACTTTTACAACAAACATTCTAGGTATCATAGAATGTTTGTTGTATATACTCTTGCATCATAACCAACTCCCGTTCTATATTACTTTTGAAAATCTAACAAAAATTTAAAGGTATTATTATGAATACTAACAAACTTAAAACTATCGCACTTATTGTCACTTTATCTTTACTTGCCTCTTGTGGCCCAGGTGAACTATTCGAAACTAGATTATATGGCGTACGGGAAAGTGAATGGTCAACCCTATCTTCTACTGAACGAAGTCGTGCAATTAGCCAGTACAACGAACAACAAAAAATTTATGCAGAGCAACAACGTATTGCTGATGCTGCACGTAAAGAACAAGAAGCTTACCAAAGAACATTGGAAGCTCAACGCCTACGTGAAACTCAACTCCTAGAACAAGAAACTAACCGCATTCAGCACCAAGCAATGCTTAATGAACAGCAACGTGTTTCTAGACAATCTGCTCTAAACAATCAAAGAGATTCTGAACAAAGAGCAATGGATGAAGCTAGACGCCGCTCTATGCAAACTTATGCCCAGGAACAGGCTAGAGTAGGAGATTTAGCTGAACAACGTGCAATTGACGAAGCTAAACGCCGCTCTATGCAAACTTACTCTCAAGAGCAAGCTAGAAAAGCTGCTAATGTATCTGCTGAACAACGAGCTGTTGAAGAGGCACAACGCCGCTCTCTGCAAACCTACAATCAAGAGCAAGCTAGAAGAGCAGCCAATGCATCTGCTGAACAGCGTGCAATTGAAGATGCCAAGCGTGCATCACTACAAACATATGCTCAAGAACAAGCAAGAATAAATTCTCCTGCTCCCAGTCCTAGTATTAGCAACTGGAGATTAAACGAAGGCCATTTAGTTGAAGGTGGTAAGTTAGTTATGGACCTACAAAGAGAAATGGGTAGAACACCAAATCGCTCTGAAACAAAGTCTCGTCTTGCATCACGTATGCACATTAGCCATAACCAAGCTGATGAAATAATAGAAGAGCTTGGATTGTTCTAAGCTAGAAATAGTATAGCTATCACCCACTCAACAACCATACCTTGAGTGGGTGCCCATACACTTAAAGTTCCTGTTATAATCACTAAATTCATTAAATTTTCACCGCTTACTAACACAGCTCTTGTAGTCCATAATGATCCATGGTAGCATTCTTTGATTCGGGGCATTACCTTAGAATATAGCAGCAATATTTAACGATATTTGATGCTATGTCTAAGTAACCCCGTTGTGAGAATGCTGTTTACAGCAAAGATATAAGTTAATAGAGAGGTTTTAATAAAATGGCTGACGGTACAGTTAAATGGTTCAACGCCACAAAAGGTTATGGTTTTATTTGTCCAGGAGATGGCGGTCGTGATGTATTCGTACACATCTCAGCAGTTGAATCTGCAGGCATATCAAATTTAGTAGAAGGACAACGTGTTTCTTACGAAATCGTAGAAAACAGAGGTAAAAGTTCTGCTGCTAATTTGAGAATTGTAGAAAATGCTTAACAATAAATAAAATTATTAATAATAATTATTATAAAATTTTATCCTACTTTTAAGGTTCCTTATGGAAAATTTTGATAATCTTGGGCTGCCAAAGCCCTTGCTTGTTTCTCTAGAGAGAATCAAGTTTACAAAACCTACGCCAGTCCAGGCTGCAACCATCCCTCTAGCACTTGCTGGACGTGATGTTCTTGGCTCCGCTCAAACTGGTACAGGTAAAACTGGTGCTTTTGGTATTCCCATCATTGCAAAACTATTAAATGAGGAAAATTCCGGTACAGCCCTGGTAATAACGCCAACGAGAGAGCTTGCAACACAAGTAATGCAAGCTCTAACTCAAATGCTTGGACATGACTCTAAAATCAAATCTGCATTGTTGATTGGTGGCGACCCCATCATGAAACAGCTGCAGCGATTAAGAGCCAGACCCGAGCTAATAGTTGGAACTCCGGGGCGTATCAATGATCACCTCAACCGTGGAACCTTAGATTTAAGCAAAACTGACTTTCTTGTCCTAGATGAGACTGACAGAATGCTTGATATGGGCTTCACCATTCAAATAGATGAGATTCTTGAATCTGTTCCAAATGAAGGACGCCAAACACTATTATTTTCTGCAACACTTCCAAGTAATATTGTTAGAATTGCGAAAAAATACTTAAATAATCCTGAACATATAAGCATTGGTGATTCTTGTGCTCCAGCACAAAATATCAAACAAGATGTATTATATGTAGATCAAAGAGATAAATATAATAAATTACTGGACCAATTAAACGAGCGTGAAGGCTCTGTTATAGTTTTTGTAAAAACTAAAATTGGTGCCCAAAGAATTGCTGATAATTTAAATAAAAGCGGACATTTAGCAGACTCTATACATGGTGACTTACGTCAACATAAAAGAGATCGTGTTATTAATGCTTTCCGTAAACAAAAATATCGGATCATGGTTGCAACAGATATCGCTGCTCGCGGTTTAGATATCCCTCATATTGAGCATGTTGTCAATTACGATTTACCTCAATGTCCTGAAGACTATATTCACCGTATTGGTAGAACTGCAAGAGCAGGTGCTACTGGCGAAGCAATATGTTTTGTTAGCCCAGCTGAACGAAGAATGTGGGGTGCTATAACTAATCTAATGGACCCGAATAGTAAAAAAGATAGTCACTTTAGTAATGATCGGAAACAAGGCCGAGGCTCTTCTTCTCGTGGACGTTCTAGAGATGGTGAAAGATCATTCTCTTCACGTAGACGTGATGATGACAGACCATCAGCTGGAAGACGTTCTAGAGATGGCGAAAGATCATTCTCCCCTCGTGGACGCGAACGTGATGAAAGATCATTCTCTCCTCGTAGACGTGATGATGATAGACCATCAGCTGGTCGACGTGATGAAAGATCATTCTCTCCTCGTAGACGTGATGATGATAGACCATCAGCTGGTCGACGTGATGATAGA
>JABJGS010000017.1 GCA_018703155.1 Francisellaceae bacterium
ATGTCAAGGTGGTGCTCTACCACTGAGCTACGCGCCTATTGGAATGGTAAAGCTACCCTATTTACTGGGTTCTTGCAAGCTAGCAAAGTTCAAACTTGTAATTTTTATAAATTAGTGTAAATTTTTCATATCACTATGTTGTACGTTGTACGCCTCCGGCTGGCTAAGGAAGACAAATAATGGGATCAAATACTTCATTCACATCGACATTAAATGTAAATAATAAAAATTATACATATTACGATCTTAAAAAGACTTGCTCTATGGAGCAATTGCAATCACTACCTTTCTCATTAAAAATTTTGTTAGAAAACCTAATCCGCAATTATGACGGTAAGCAAATAAATGATACGACCATATCCCACCTTAAAAACTGGGATGCAACAGCTAATCCGGTAAATGAAATAATCTTTATGCCTTCCCGAGTTATTTTACAAGACTTCACTGGCGTACCAGCTGTTGTAGATTTAGCTACTATGCGTGATGCAATGAAGAATCTAGGAGGAGATCCTAAGAACATAAATCCACTGATTCCAGTTGAACTTGTAATTGACCACTCCGTAATGGTTGATCACTTTGGTAACGAAACAGCCTTACAACAAAATACTAAAATAGAATACGAAAGAAATAGAGAACGTTACACTTTTTTACGTTGGGGACAAAATGGATTCTCAAACTTCAAAGTGGTCCCCCCAGGCACAGGTATTGTCCATCAAGTTAACCTTGAATATTTAGCCCGTGGCGTCTGTGAAAAAGAATCAACTATTTTTCCAGATACTTTAGTTGGTACTGATTCTCATACCACCATGATCAATGGTCTTGGTGTTCTAGGTTGGGGTGTTGGTGGTATTGAGGCAGAGGCCGCAATGCTAGGTCAACCAATCCCAATGTTAATTCCCCAAGTTGTCGGCTTTAACTTATCTGGTAAATTACAAGATGGTGTTACAGCTACTGACTTAGTTTTACGTGTTGTTGAAATGCTCAGAGCAAAAGGTGTGGTGGGTAAATTTGTTGAATTTTTTGGTGAAGGTTTAAACGATCTACCTCTTGCTGATAGAGCAACAATTGCTAATATGGCACCAGAATATGGAGCGACATGCGGTATTTTCCCTATCGACAAGGAAACTCTTAAATTTTACTCACTATCTGGACGCTCAGATGAGCAAGTGGCCCTTATAGAAAAATACTATAGAAACCAATCTATGTTTAGAGATAAGGATACTCCTGACGCAAACTACTCTGCTACTTTAAAATTAGACCTAACTAGTGTACAACCTTGTATTGCTGGTCCTAAGCGTCCTCAAGATAGAATCGTACTTAGTGAAGCAAAAGCCAAATTTAAAACATTAATTAACACTAATAATATAAATTCAAAAACTATTTCCTTAAAGGGCAATCAAGTAACTATACAAGATGGAGCTATAGTTATTGCAGCAATAACCAGTTGCACAAACACGTCTAACCCTAGCGTTATGATCGCTGCTGGATTAGTTGCAAAAAAAGCTGCTGCTCTTGGAGTCAATGTCGCTCCCTGGGTTAAAACCTCCTTAGCTCCTGGCTCAAAAGTTGTTACTGAGTATTTAAAAAGCGCAGGATTACTTAACTATCTTGAGCAATTAGGATTCAATATTGTTGGTTATGGGTGCACAACATGTATAGGCAATTCAGGACCTCTTGAGAGTAATATCTCTAAAGCAATAAAAGAAAAATCTCTAGCTAGCTGTGCTGTACTATCTGGAAATAGAAATTTTGAAGGTAGAGTGCACCCACTAGTAAAACATGCATACCTCGCATCACCTCCATTAGTTGTTGCTTATGCCATTGCAGGCACTATGAATATCAATATAGACACAGACATCATCGCAACAGATAACACTGGTAGGGATATCTACTTGAAAGATATTTGGCCTAGCTCTAAAGAAGTTAGTGCCACATTAAATGAATCATTAAACTCATCTATGTTTAAAGATAAATATAGTAATGTTTTTGATGGTGATGAAGAATGGAGAGCACTGCCGGCTCCGTCCAGTGATCTATATTCATGGAAAGAGTCAACATATGTTAAGAAGCCTGATTTTTTTGACGGTATTACTAAAGAAATTATAAAACCCGCAAATATTAAAGATGCACACATTCTTGCTCTGCTTGGTGACTCAATAACAACGGATCATATTTCACCAGCTGGTAACATTCCCCTCGACAGCCCTGCAGGTGAATATCTAAGCAAACATAATGTAAAACCTGAAGAATTTAACTCTTATGGTTCAAGACGAGGTAACCACGAAGTTATGATCAGAGGTACTTTCGCGAATATTAGATTAAGAAATAATCTTGCTCCTGGTACAGAAGGTGGATGGACCACTTACATACCAGATAATAAAGTAGAGACCATGTTTGATGCTAGTGAAAAATATATTAAAAATAATATACCTTTAGTGATCTTTGCTGGAAGCGAATATGGAACTGGTTCATCTAGAGATTGGGCAGCAAAAGGCACGAGACTACTCGGCGTTAAAGTTGTTATAGCTGTATCCTTTGAGCGTATTCATCGCTCTAACCTAATTGGAATGGGAGTTCTTCCATTACAATTCAAAGATGGTGAAAACTATGGACAACTTGGTATTACAGGTACAGAACAAATCGATATAGACATTAGTAATCTTACTCCAGCAAAGGATGTAGAGATAAA
This sequence comes from Francisellaceae bacterium, assembly GCA_018703155.1. Classification (GTDB taxonomy): domain Bacteria; phylum Pseudomonadota; class Gammaproteobacteria; order UBA6186; family Azoamicaceae; genus JABJGS01. The sequence continues at coordinate 2,690 of JABJGS010000017.1, forward strand.
AATAAAATTCCCTAATGGCAATAAAAAAAGCGTACTTACAACGGTTCGTATTGACACTCCAAAAGAGTTAGAATACTTTGAGAATGGTGGTATATTGCACTACGTACTAAGACAACTTATGTAAAAGTTCAAGGAGAAAATCTTGTCAAACACAAGAATGGAAAAAGATAGTATGGGCGAGCTCTCTGTACCCGTTGATGCGCTATATGCAGCACAAACTCAACGAGCAGTCCAGAACTTCCCTATCAGCGGTATTAGAATGCCCAGGGCATTTATTAAAGCTATTAGCCTAGTTAAAGCTGCCGCTGCACAAGCCAATGCTAGTCTTGAACTTATATCAAATGAAAAGTCCACAGCTATAGTAAAAGCAGCATTAAGTGTATCTGAAGGGCAATATGATGAACACTTCCCGGTCGATGTGTTTCAAACTGGCTCTGGAACTAGTAGTAATATGAATGCTAATGAGGTTATTGCCAACCTTGCCACTCAGGGCTTTAACGAAAAAATACATCCAAATGATGATGTTAATATGTCTCAAAGCAGTAATGACGTAATTCCAACAAGTATTGCCGTAAGTGCAAGTATAGAAGTACACAGTTTACTTATACCGGCATTAAAGCATTTAAAGAAAGTTCTTGAAAAAAAAGCTAGCAAATATGTTAATCTAGCAAAAACAGGTAGAACTCACTTGATGGACGCTATGCCTGTCACTCTACAACAAGAATTACTTTGCTGGGCACAACAAATAGACAATAATTTAACTAGGCTTACAAACATACAGCCAGATATCCAAGCCCTAACTATTGGTGGTACAGCTGTTGGCTCAGGTATTAATGCACATCCAGATTTTGGTAGAGCCGTCTGTGATAATTTATCATCAATAACTCCAGTTAAATTTACCACCAGAGCTAACTATTTTGAAGGGCTAAGCTGTCAAGATGCGATGGTCTCACTTTCAGGTTGTCTAAAAAATGTTGCCGTCAGTTTAATGAAAATTTCAAATGATTTACGATGGATGAACTCTGGTCCTTTAGCTGGAATTGGCGAAATAGCATTACCTGCTGTACAACCAGGGAGTAGTATAATGCCAGGAAAAGTTAATCCTGTTATTCCTGAGTCACTATGTATGATATGTGCGCAAGTAATTGGTAACGACACAACAGTAACTATTGCAGGACAATCAGGTAATTTTCAGCTAAATGTTATGCTTCCGATCATCTCACTTAATGTTCTTCAAAGCATTGAAATCTTGTCTTCTGGCGCAGTAACCTTAGCTAATAAGGCGATTAAGGACTTTACTGTTAATGAAGAAAACATAAGTATCCCCCTTGATAAAAATCCCATCCTTGTAACTGCGCTAAATCGTGTCATTGGATATGAGAAAGGTGCCAGCATTGCTAAAAAAGCATATAAAGAACAACGAACTGTCTTAGATGTGGCAAAAGAAATGACTGACTTGTCAGAAGAGGAAATTAAGAAATATCTAAATCCTTTAGAGTTAACGAAAGGTGGTGTGCACTCCTGAGTCACATTCTTGTCCATATCTGCTTGATAGTCTATGATAGCAGGCAATAGTTAAATTTTAAGCTGGAGTATATATAAATGAAGAAAATAATCCTAAATTCAATAGCAGCATTGGCAGTTACCTTACCTATTGTTGTAACAGCCACAACTCCTCCCACTAATGAAAAAAACATGAGCTATGCGGTAGGCTCTTCTTTTGCTCAAGGAATGATAGATTCACAACTAGAAGTGAATTTTGATTCTTTCATTACTGGCTTGAAAGACACTTTAGCTGGAAAAACTAAATTTTCAAAAGAAGAAACCGATGTATTATTGAAAACTTTTGATGAAAAAAGCCGAGAACTGGCTCAAGCTAAGTCCGCAGCTGTTGCAAAAAGTAATAAAACTAAAGCTGAATTATTTCTAACAGAAAACAAAGAGTCTCCAAATGTTAAAATATTACCTGATGGTGTTCAGTATGAAGTTCTTGCTGCATCAAAGGCGGCTAACAATTCACCTTCCATTGAAGACTTAGTAACTGTTCATTATAAAGGAACACTTATTGATGGAACAGTATTTGATAGCTCATATGATAGAAATAGCCCAGCTAAGTTTCCTATTCAAAATGTGATTAAAGGTTGGCAGCAGGTATTAACCGAAATGAACGTTGGTGATAAATGGAAAGTTGTTATCCCACCAGAACTAGCCTACGGTGAAGCTGGCGCAGGTGCAGTTATACCTCCTAATTCAGCTTTAATTTTTGAAATTGAACTACTAGGCATTGATAAATAAACTAACTTTAGAGAATAATTACCAGACTTTAAACGAATATCATATTGCTCACTAGCTGTTACTTAAGAATCAGCTAGTGAGGGATATTTATTAAAGTGCCCCACCTTGTGATTGCAATTTCCATAAAATATTTCAAAATTCTGCTGCCTTAGGAACAAGCATGACGGAAAATTCTAGAATTTATATGACACCTGTAGGTTACTCCTCCTTGAAAAGCGAGTTGAATTGTCTCATACATAACGAACGTCCAATTTTAGTCGAAACAGTCAGGTGGGCCGCAAGTAATGGGGATCGTTCAGAAAATGCAGATTACATTTATGGCAAGAAAAAATTACGCGAAATTGATAGAAGAGTTCGATACTTAACAAAAAGACTTGAAAATGCTCACGTTGTTGACTCAAATTTACAGAAAGGGCAAAAAAAGATATTTTTTGGTGCAACAGTAGCTTATTTACAACAAGATGGAATAACAAAAACAATAACTATTGTTGGCATTGATGAGGCGGATATATCAAATAATAAAATAAGTTATATCTCTCCAGTTGCAAAAGCACTAATAAAATCTGAAGAAGGTGATACCGTTGAAGTCAAAACTCCCAAGGGACATTGTCTATTAAAAATAATCACAATAAAGTATTAAATACATTGTGAGCTTCCAATCGCTATGAATAGAATTTATATATAGATGTTCACTGAAAGTTTTGCTTTTCTATCATTGGAGGGTGATAAGTAAATTCAACTTCATTTCCAGAAGGATCAAATACGCTAAAACCTCTAGTTCCAACGCCAAATGTATTGGGTGGCCCCTGTATATTGGCATTATTTTTCTTGCAGTGGCTGAACCACTCATCAACATCTCCAGGGCAAGAGCAAGAGAAACCAAAGTGCTCCAATCTCTGGGGGCTAGAAAACTGTATTGTGCCATCTTCATGTAGAGAGATATTATCATCACCAGTGGTGAGGTATGCATATCCTTCTGTTTTATACTCAAGCTTCATACCTAATACTTGTGTATAAAAATCAACGCATGCTTCTATGTTGTTAACCCTCAAGGCTATATGTCTCAGCCCTAGTGTTTTTGGCATTTGAGTGATCTCATATCAATGGTTATAGAGAAAGCATAGTCGACGCTGGGCTTTGAAACAACAGATATACTTAAGAATGACATTCTAAGAGAGATTTGACGGTGAGTGACGCAAGAAGCAAAATGTCCGTCCTATAAGTATGTATAGATAACCATAATTCTTTGTATTTCAGTACATACTTATTGGGATCTCACAATACATTTCATACTGATCCAACTATTCTCGAACCATGAACCAAAAAATAAGCTACATACCGTCCATCTAAAAATCAGTATTGATTTCATGGATATGCATACATTTAAAACTAATCATATGATATCCTTGTTAATAAGTAGTTAGTTAAATATTTCAGCATTTCACATGCTAATAGGACAGAGCCTAGTAAAGAGCTAAAGAGGAGCAAGAACAAATGCAGAAAGAGCAGAATAGCTTTTGGAGTAAAATTAATCTACTTAATCCTAGGCGCGCCGTTAAAATAGTCTTTGTTATTCTTGCAGCTCTGGTCTATATATTCACCCTGTTAGGTTATTTGAGTCCAGCTCGTGATTTTCTAGATTCTATTAGTTTTTCAGTTGGCTCAATCCAAGATTTATCTCTATATGGAATCATCAAAAGAAGCTGCTCTTTAATATTACTCTTGTGGTTAACAACATACTTAATGGGAAAAGGTATTGAAGTTATCCATAGCCTTAAAAATGTTAGAGCTAGCAACAGAGCAATTATAGAAAAACTCTTCCAATCATTATCATATTTTGTAGCTTTTTTGATGGCACTAAGTATATTAAACATTGATATGTCACATTTTGCTATCTTTAGTGGTGCCATAGGTATTGGGGTAGGACTAGGGTTACAGCAAATAACATCTAATTTTATTAGCGGATTTATTCTCTCATTTGAAAAGGCAATAGAGCCAGGTCATTTAATCGAAATGTCAGATAGTGTCTTTGGGCTGGTAGAATCAACAAATGCAAGGTATACATTAATTAAAGCTTATGATGGTCGAAGAATTATTGTCCCAAATGAGTATTTCATCTCACAAAAAGTAACAAATTGGACTTACACTGATTGCGAAGCAAGGGTGGATTTTACTGTTGGGGTGGCATATGAAAGTGATCTAGAATTGGCCATATCAATTGTTGAGAGCATCAGTTCAGCACACCCTAAGTCTAGCTCAGAAAAAAAATCTAAATGTTATGTAAAAGAATTTGGCGAATCTGCAATACAGTTATTTTGTACCTTCTGGGTAAAAGACATTACGTTGGGTAGACTAGGAATTAAAAGTGACATTATCCTTGAAGTGCACAAACAATTTAAGGAAAATAACATTGAAATTTCCTATCCCAAAAGAGTTGTTCATATTCGTAAAGAAGAAAATACTTAACTTCAGCTTAAGACTTTTTTTCACAACCCATCAATTTATTCCACTTTTCTAACATCCTTATTATGGAAATATCGTCAGTAGGCAATGTATTTTTGTTTGGAGAAAACCACTCTAATGATTTAGATTCTCGGTTTAAAACTAACGGTTCTTCAGAGTTTACTTGTTGCAACAAAAAGCGTATATCAAAATGATAATGAGGTGCTTCTTGCTTAATAGTTGGAATAAGGTGCACATCTAAATCAAATATTTCTTCCGAAACTGGTTTGATACTAATTATGCCAGATTCTTCTTGTGCTTCTTTTATAGCCACCTTTAGAACATCAGCATCACCATCACAATGTCCACCCAATTGTAACCACCGATCTAATTTTGCATGATGCATTAACAATGCTTTAGTTCCTGCACTATTTAATAGCCAACTGGATGCAGTAAAATGCCCCACTCTGCAGGAACGCTCAAAGCAGTTATCCGAGATCGACAGTAAATCCAACATTTGCTGTTTAAAAAACTGCTCAGCAAGATAACCTGAATCATATTTTTTTAACAAATTTATTAAAAATTCTTTTTTCATATAAGCTCATTATTTAAATTAATTATTTCAGATATAATTTGGTTCACATCATGAAGTGTGAATTAGTCTAACTGATTTTGGTTTAATAATAAAATAAAGCTATGGTTATTGCACCTTTTGAATAGACCCTAGAATTTCTTCTACTTGTAACTAGGATGATGTCTCTTTTACAAAATCAAGATAGCCACCTTGATTGCAATCTTCACTCTCCTCAGTATGTAGGTTGGCAGGTAATATTTAGAGGGGCATTTATTACTGCTTTGACGCTACAGAAACATTTTAGCATAACAATCGTGACTCCAAAACAATTTCTCTGTTATAATCAATAAAGTCTCCACCTATTTTATCTCTTGATCCTTGGATCTGAAGGCCTAGCTGCAGCTGTAATTCCAGAATCAAATGGTGTCACATCTAACTCTACTCTTACATCTGCTGATGTACCCCTTATTAATGCACGGGGCTCATCAGCAAGGACTTCAGCTGCAATCCCGCCTTCGTCTCTAAGTGCAGCAGAGATTATAAATTCATCTTCGCTGCTAAGCCTCGAAGCTTCCATCCTTGTGGTATATGAGTTTAGTTGTTTTAGAGGCTCTCCATTTAATTTATTTGCAACCATGTTACCCAGTTGTTTAATAACTCCTGTTACACCAGTATTATACAGCTCTGTTAAATCGCTTGGTATATACGTATTTGCCTCTATTGCTTGCCGCTGTTGACATAGTTCATCCACTGATATTTTAGTTTGAGCTAAAGTATTTCTATAAAAATCAATATAGCAATCTGCCCATCTAATTAAACACAATCCTTCTAAAATTTCAGTATCAACTTTTTCAGTTGGTGCTTCATAGCAAAGCTGTTGTATATCCACCGATATTTCCTTAGCAATTTGGCCCTTCAGAATATGTATTCTATTGATTTTATCAGTCAATTCATCCTTCTCTGCAATGCTCATACCTGAACTCTCATCTCGCCATATTTTAGCTAATTGTTCTCTATTTTGTTCTAAATCTTTAAGAGTATTGTTACGATTGTTAATTTTTTCAATTATATCTCTCTTTGATTCAATCCATAACCCAGGCTCTTTTACATTAAGCAAAGAATTTATAGAGTCAGCAACTATCATAGTTTGATCAGAAAAAGAGTTTTCAATTGTGGAAAATAGGATTGTTATTTTAGATTCATTGACAGCCGTTGGATCACTCTTACCAGCTTCCAACGTATCCACAACAGCATCAACGGCTGATGTACAATATGAATTTAATGATTGAAGTTTGGCAACTACAATATCATAATATTCAGCCCCTTTATTAAGAGAAGCTTCTTTAAGTCCCATACTATTACCATCGACATTCAACTCCTCTAGTCTCTCTATATATTTAGCAGATATTGAATCTCTTACCCCATCTAAATCGGGAATTTTTTTCACTTCTGGTGCTTCACATTCATAAGCGGCTGCTAATTCTTTGACGTAAGTCATTGGTTGCTCCAATTTGTCAAATACCATACCATGCGTTACATCTCCAGCCCAAGTTTTATATGCAGATGTATCTGTTTGACTTGCATAAAGCTGTACAGCAGATGAGACTTCACGACCAGCAGAAAATCCAGCTCCATTATCGAGTGTTCTATTCATCCCATGCATAGCACTATTAATTATGTCATTGCTTAGGTCATATTCAAAAAGTTGTTTTATCGCAACACGAGCTACCATTTTTTGGTCATGAATAATTGATGTATCTAATGCATTACCTGTATTCCGTTCATATATATCCTCCTCAAATGCTCTTTTCATAGCATGCATATGTTCAGTCATAGAATAATTTGACATTTTACCTACAATGGAATCTATTTCCTCATCAATTTTTTCAACATCTTTTCTATGCGCTCCACCTTCTAAAGCTGTACGGTCACTTTGTAGTTTTCTTAACGCAACCAATAGTACTTTATTTTCTTTAGGGGTTACATCATCTCCAATGTAATTTTTAAATTTCTTTTTCATAGCATCCAATTGCAAAGACGCAAAAGCTTCTTCAATATCCTGATTTTCAGAACAAATTTTAGGAATTTGTTTATTTAACTCTTGAACATAAAGTTCATATTTTTGTGGATTCAGAGTTTTCAAAGATGATTCCATGTTTTTTTGTGCTTCAACTTTATATTTTGATGAAACATGTGGTTTGACCGTATCTACACTTCCTGCACGTTCAGGGAAATATTTTTTTAAAATTTCACCTGACTCGTCGCTAACACTTCTTGCATATAGCTTGGCCTCATCATCGAAATAATTGATCACATGGTATACATATCGTTGTGCCGGACTATCTTCTGGATCTTGAAAAGTCTTTAAAAGACGTGCCGATTCTAGCAATATACTTCCTTTAGCCTTAACTTGTTGTTCTTGATATCTTTTATGAAACATATCGTTTATTCTATTAATATCTTTATCTTTAATTTCTGCTAAATTAGGTAGCTTACCATGCTTTATAAAATAAAAAGCCTGTTGAAAAAAAGTGAATATTCCACGTAAGAAACCATTTTTATTCCTTGATTTGGTTTTAGACCACCGGCTTTTTGGCTGGACATTTGAAATTGTTGCTGAATTAGTGCTTGTTCTTAGGTTCTGAACATATCCATTTAACATTTTCTTATTAAGTGATAACTTATATTTTACACCAACATCAGCTACAGAACTTTGCAGCTTTACTATTACATCCCTTTTTATCAAAGCAGTATTAATAAACCCTGGAGCAACAGTCTTACTTGCACTCAGATCTTCATCAACCAATCTAACTCTTGGAGCTTCAGATTGACGTTCATATAACTCACGGTATGCATATTCAGTAATGCTTATTTTATCTTTAAAATCAACCAGATCATCTACCACTCCATTATATACTGTAGTAATTCCTTTAAGATTAACATCAGAGCTTTTATTTGCTATGTCTTGTAATTTCCCATTGAGTTTGAGAATTTTGTCAGCTAAAAGCATTTCCTCTTTAACTCTTTTAACATTTTCGTCCACATCAGATACCGAAACACTTGTGCCGTCATGATCACTTGGATTCATTTTTTGTAGAGCATTGATTGCAAAAATATAGTCTTGTAATTCTTGAAGCAAGAGTGATATTTCTTGTGATTCCTCTGTATTAAGTGAATTGCGAATATGAAATAGACCTTGTGAAATTTTTATTGCAGTTTCTTTAGTTTGATCTACATAACTTTTTGATGCTCTTGTAACTATATGAGAAAAGAACCCTTCATCTTCATTTAAGCTATCTGTAAGCATGGTTTCTATTGCGGTCATTATACCATCACAAGCTGCTTGATATGTACTATCTATAGTTGTATCTCTTATTCGTCCAGACGCAACTCTTGGACTCTGTAAATCCTCTTTTTTTAAATTACGCAAAGCATCAACTGAATCCCTCAATCTATCAGTATATTCAGCACACTGCTCTTCATACAATGAGGTTATCAATTTAGGAACTTCATCTACAATAACTGAATCGATAGTGCTATTAATCCAGCTTTTGCCAATTTCATGTCCACTTTCATCATATCTACGCTCCCATCGGCCACCAAACTTATCCAAAACATTTGCTGCACTAGCAGCAAAATCCATAGAATCTGTAGCTGAAAATGCTTGACTAACAGCTGAAACAAATGCAGTTACATTTCTATTAGATACATCTACTATTGCCGGATTAACGACTAGTTTATTGAAATCATCTCGAGTGCGAGTAAAAAACTTCCGTTGAGTTTCATATTGCATCTCTAAATATAACTGTACTATCTCTGCTTCCTTTTCTGAAATATTTTTATTCAATTTTTTCCGTTCCGATGAGTTAGCACTACTAGCATTATGCCTATCAGTAATATTACTATTTTCTAATTTAAATATTTTATTTTTTATCTCTCGCAAGACAACATTATCTCCTACTGAATCTAAGGATAACACTGGCTTGAAATTGATAAAGAGATCTCTTTTATTTGTGTAGGCGTCTAGAGCAGTGGCTAAAACTTCAAATTCATCTTCACTAATGTTAAGTGCTGCAAGTAAAGATGGTACTACATTCATTTTACCATCATCTTCAAATGCTCCTGCTTTAGATAG
>JABJGS010000064.1 GCA_018703155.1 Francisellaceae bacterium
GGAGCCATATCTAAGTCATTAGCAGCTAAGGCTGCTAATGCAAGTGGCAATGAAGCGTCAAAAAAGAAGAGAAAAGTTGCGACCTCAAAAGTTGCAGCTTAGTATTGGAAGCTCTTGGCTTTAGCCATGAGTAGTTCACAATACACTCAGGTCAAAAAATAGCTGAAGCAGTTTGGAATTGATACTTTATATTATAAAAGAAGTTCTTTGATATGTTTGCAAAGCATTTCCTGAAGTTCTAGTTATAGTTCTAGTTCTAGTTCTAGTTCTAGTTCTAGTTCTAGTTTCTATTCTTCCTCGGCAGGAGTCGGCTCAAGGTTATGGCAATCTTTTGGTAAGTACTCGTATAGATCTTCATTGGTTGTCGTGCATTCCCATGAAATAATAGTATTAGAGTAACTCGGTGTCATTATAATAGTAACTGGGCTGCCATCAACTTTTAAGGTGCTAACCATTGTTATAACACCATTTGAGATAGTAATTGTATCTGCTGCCGGATGGGATTGTGCGCCAATGCTAATACCAGTAAAATCACTTTGTCCTACTTCAATTAGCTCATCAGCAACAAGAGCCCTAATAGCTATACCGTTTGAATAAATTTGAGTCAAGTCTGCTTTAACTACATACTTTCTATAAGCTGGATAAGCAAACCCAGACATAATGCCAACCATTGCAATAACTGCAAGTAGTTCAACCAAGCTGATTCCTTTAGATCTTGGCATATTATCCTCCACCTGCTGTAGCTTCACAGTTTATCAAGAATGGTAAAAGAATCGATGATGCTGAGCATACCCAAATACCATCAGAGCTTAAAGACAGGTATATGTTAGCGTCACCACTAATCCCTACTTTATTGCTATCAACAGTTATGTTGATTACTCCATTAGTTATAACTATGGATGATACGTATTCAGAAGATGGATTAAGAAAATCATAGGTTCTTTCGGCGGAATTTTGGTAGCTTTTGCTATTAACTTTAGTTAGGCTGCCGCTTTTAGCATATATGGCTGTAAGTTTTGTTTGGGCCGCTTTTGCATCTTGATATGCCAGTTTAACTTTAGTTTTTCTTACATATTCAACATAAGATGGGGCACCAATTGCAGAAATAATTCCTATAATAGCTATTACAATTAGCAATTCTATCATGGAAAAGGCTAGAAGCTTACTTTTTACCTTGGTCATGTTAATATCCAATCCTACTATATATAGAATATAGATGAGTTTGTCAGAAACTTTTACAAATGTTAGTTAAGTGGACTCCTTTCAAAGATCTGATTCATGGGCGTTCATATACTCAATGAGATATTTTAGTATGTTAAGTAAGTTAGTGAATGGTTTTAAATCTTTTATAAAGCGTGGTAATAGCAATAAGCCAATAGTTGTGCCTAGGGCGCAACACAGCGTGTCTAGAGCTAATATAAGCCCAAATGCCTTAAAAGTGCTTTATCGCTTAAAGAAGAAAGGCTATAAGGCATATTTAGTCGGTGGTGGTATTAGGGATGTGCTTCTAGGCATAACTCCTAAAGATTTTGATGTGGCAACTGATGCTAGGCCATGGGAAATTAAGCGTTTGTTTGCTAATTGTCGACTGATTGGTAAGAGGTTTAGGCTGGCACACATTTATTTCTATGATGAAACTATTGAAGTAGCCACTTTCCGTGCCGGAGATCTAGAGTCAAACCAAATAGTTACTAGGGATAATGTTTACGGAACCCTGGATGATGATGTTTGGCGCCGTGATTTTACCGTTAATGCACTATATTATAGCATTGTTGATTTTTCCATCGTTGATTATGTTGATGGAATGAAAGATATGAAAAACAAGCTTATTAGAGTCATTGGTGTACCTAGGCAGAGGTATCATGAAGATCCTGTAAGGATGATTAGAGCAATACGTTTTGCAGCAAAACTTAATTTCACTATTGAAAAGAAAAGTGCCACAGCTATTACCGAGTGCCGGGATTTATTAAAAGATATTTCTTCAGCACGGTTGTTTGAAGAATTTAAAAAATTATTTTTAACTGGTTGTGGCCAAGGGGTCTTTACCATAATGATGGATTATGGTTTTGTGGAAATTATGTTTCCAGAGACTCATAAATTTTTAGAAGATCCAGTACATAAAGGTTTTATACTAAGTGCATTAGCAGAAACAGATGACCGTGTAGCACATGCCAAAAGCTTAAACCCAGCATTTGTTTTTGCAATATTACTTTGGCCGAGATTGATAAAAGAAGTAGAAAGTTTACGAGGACATAATACTTTTGAGAAGTTAAGGAAAGCTATGCTTTTGGTTATTGATAAGCAACGGCCAATTATTGCTATTTCCAAACATCTAGTAATGACAATTTGTGATATATGGCACTTACAGTTTCAATTAAGAAAGCCTAGCCCACGTAATGTAGCTAAATTATTTGCACATCCCAAATTTCGTGCGGCATATGATTTCATGTACATTAGTTATCAGCACTATCAAACACAAGACAAAATGTTAAATTGGTGGCAGTCGTATATGGATGCAGATGAAAATCAAAGATGGGCAATGCTTAAATCTCTAAAAGGTAGTCCACGCTATTATAATGGCAATAGGGATGAATCAACGGATGATAGTGAGCACGAATAAAGGGAATATTGCTATTATTGGATTGGGTAGCAACCTTGCACAACCAAAACAGCAAGTAAAGTTAGCTTTGCGTGAACTTAGCCAAATTAATGGAATAAAAATTATAAGTAAATCTTCATTATATAAAACTAAAGCTATTGGTGGCCCAGAAAATCAACCAGATTACATTAATGCAGTAGCTATTTTAATAACAGACCTTACTGCTCATAAGCTGCTGGATAATTTTGAAAAAATAGAATTATTACATGGTCGCTCAAGAGTTGAGGGTGAGCGAAATTCACCAAGAACTTTAGATCTAGATATATTATTGTATGAACAAGAGATAATATCTGATACTAGAATATCCATACCCCATCCGCGAATGCACCTTAGAGAGTTTGTATTGATACCACTAAAAGAAATAGCTCCTAGTGTTCATCATGCTATAACGATGCAGAATTGGCCATGGCTAAGTATTAAAGAATGTGAAAAATTTAAATCTATGAGGAGTCTTTTAGATGAAGTTAGAGTCATTTAAATCATGGAAAGCCTTAAAGGCATTAGCAGAGCAAATTCATCAAGAATCAATTGTTAATTATTTTGAGAATGATAAGAGTCGTTTTTCTAAGTATTCAGTTAGAAGTAATGATTATTTGTTTGATTACTCAAAGCAGCACATAAATGATGATTGTTTAAGTACCCTCTTAGAGCTAGCAAGGGAATCTGGTGTTGAGTCTAGGATAAAAGATTTGTTTTCTGGTATGAGAGTAAATAGAACAGAAGATAAAGAGGCTGGGCATAGCAAATTAAGAGTTAGTGAGCCAGGACCAGAAATTATTGCAGTCTTAGATAAAATGGAATGTTTTATTAATGATATTTATGCTGGAAGGCTTTTAAATGGTAAGCATGAGCCTATTACCGATGTTATTGCTTTAGGAATTGGTGGTTCAGCTTTAGGACCACAATTAGTAAATGAATGCTTGTCCAAATATGATAAGAAACGTTTAAATATACATTATATTAGTAATGTCGATAGCAGTAGTATAAATAGTCTTTTAAATACAATACCATTGAAAAATACAATTTGTATAGTTAGCTCAAAGTCTTTTTCAACCATTGAGACCATGACTAATGCTGCCACAATTAGACAATCATTAAATGAAGCTATTGGCAGTGATGCTGCAATGGCAAGAATGTTTGCTGTGACAGCAAATGAGGCTAAAGCACAAAAAAATGGCTATCCTAAGGAAAATATTTTCAAGCTATGGGATTGGGTTGGTGGCCGATATTCTTTATGGTCAGCAGTTGGGTTGCCTATTGCTTTGGCCGTTGGAATGGATAATTTCAGAGAGTTATTAGCTGGAGCATATGATGCTGACTTGCATTTTGCAAGGACCAAGCTTAATGATAATATTCCTGTTTTAATGGCATTAATTGGTATTTGGAATAGTAATTTTTTAAATTATAAAACACTTGCAGTTATTCCATATTATGATGGCTTGGCAAAATTACCTAACTATTTGCAACAACTAGAAATGGAAAGTAATGGTAAGTGTGCACGCTATGATCATGGTCCTGTAAATTATGATACCTGCCCTGTTGTTTGGGGTGGGGTTGGTTGCGATGGTCAACATGCATACATGCAAATGCTACATCAAGGTACTCAAACTGTACCAGTAGATTTTATTGTACCTGTTGAATCAAGTGAAAGCACTCAGGATAAAATCCGGTTGGCCAGCGCTCTAGCACAAGCAAAAGCGTTAATGGATGGTACTACGTTGTCAGTTAATAATAATCTTGATGCTGCTAAAGTATGTCCCGGGAATAAACCAAGCACTACTTTTGTATTTAACAGCATGACTCCGAGAAATTTAGGCAGACTTATAGCTTTTTATGAGCATAAAGTTTTCGTACAAGGTGCTATTTGGCAAATAGAGAGTTTTGATCAATGGGGGGTGGAGCTAGGAAAAAAATTAGCCAATAGCTTATTGCCAGTCTTTGATGAATCTTCTATACCAGAAAATCTTGATAGTTCTACAGCAGGGCTTTTAGACTACATATTTAGTCATAGTAGTTGAATAGTTATTTTTAAAATTTATAGGTAGAGGATAGAATGCGCACATCTGATATACGCAAATTATTTTTAGAGTATTTTAAAGGGCACCACCATAGCGTGGTACCTGGCTCATCCTTAGTTCCCATTAATGATCCGACTTTATTATTCATAAATGCTGGTATGGTGCAGTTTAAAGATACCTTCTTAGGTCAAGATGAACGCCCATATTCTAGAGCTACTAGCTGTCAGCCATGCTTGCGTGCTGGTGGCAAACATAACGATTTAGAGAATGTTGGTTATACGGCAAGACATCATACTTTTTTTGAAATGCTTGGAAATTTTAGTTTTGGTGATTATTTTAAAGAAGATGCAATTAAATTTGCTTGGGAATTTATCACCAAGACACTAAAATTGCCAAAAGATAAGCTGTGGATCACTGTTTACGAAGAAGACAGTGATGCTGAAAGAATATGGTTAGAAGATATTGGCATAGATCAAGATAGATTGAGTCGTTGTGGAGCTAAAGATAATTTTTGGTCTATGGGAGATGTTGGTCCCTGTGGTCCATGTAGTGAAATTTTCTACGATCATGGTGAACATATAGCTGGTGGTCCACCTGGCAGTCCAGATGAAGATGGGGATAGATATGTAGAAATCTGGAACCTGGTTTTCATGCAATACAATAGGGATAAAAGTGGGAATTTAACGCCACTTCCCAAGCCATCTGTAGATACAGGAATGGGGCTTGAACGAGTTGCTGCCGTTATGCAAGGGGTAACTAATAACTATGATATTGATTTATTTAAAGAGCTAATTAGTGGTATTGCTGAAGAAATTAGTGTGAAGGATACTACAAGTGTTTCATTACGAGTAATAGCTGATCATCTTCGTTCTTGTAGTTTTCTTATCGTAGATGGGGTTCTACCAAGTAACGAAGGCCGCGGTTATGTTTTACGGAGAATCATACGTAGAGCAATAAGACATGGAAATAAGCTAGGTGTTCAAGGTGAATTTTTCAATAAATTAGTACCAATCCTTGTAGATATAATGGGGCGTGATTATCCTAAATTAGTTGAGTGCCAAAATGAAATAATTAATACATTTGTACAAGAAGAGAAGCAATTTGCACGAACTATTGAACAAGGTATGCAAATTTTAAATAAAGTATTAGAAGGAGCATCTTCGGAAATATCTGGTGAAATAGCATTTATGCTTTATGATACTTATGGATTTCCTGTAGATCTTACTGCGGATGTGGCTCGTGAGCATGAACTTAGTGTGAACATAGAAGAATTTACTGCCATGATGCAGAAACAAAAAGATATGGCAAGAAGTGCGAATACTTTTTCTGCTAAGGAGCAACTAGCAACTAAAACATCTAGTGAGTTTCAAGGTTATAAGAAGAATATTACTGAAACGACCGTTGCTGAGATATTTATAGCTGAGAAATCATGCGTTAGTATTCACCAGGGAGATAAAGGAGTCTTGATTTTATCAGCAAGCTCTTTTTATGCAGAATCTGGTGGTCAAGTTGGTGATATAGGTACAATACATGTTGGTGAGAATAAATTTACGGTAACTGATACACAAAAATCTCGCAATGCTATTTTACATATAGGTATGGTTAGCCAGGGTGAATTTAAAGTTGGCCAAAAAGTTAGTGCTGAACATAATTTGGAAAATAGAGACTCTATCAGGAGAAATCATTCTGCTACACATTTATTGCATGCAGCATTACGGAAAATTTTAGGAGAGCATGTATTTCAAAAGGGCTCTATTGTTGATTCAAATAGATTGCGCTTTGATTTTTCTAATCCTAATCCTGTTAGCAAAAAACAGCTAGATGATATACAGGACATGGTTAATGAGCATGTTTTAGCAAACACATTAATTAATACAGACGTAATGTCATTTGATGATGCTAAATTGTCTGGAGCAATGGCTCTATTTGGCGAAAAATATGATACCGACGTGCGTGTGCTTAGTATGGGTAAAGATAAATTTTCAGTGGAGCTCTGTGGAGGCACTCATGCTCAAAGAACTGGTGACATAGGTTTTTGCAAGATAACATCAGAATCTGGTGTTGCTTCTGGTGTAAGAAGAATTGAGGCGATTACAGGTGTGAAGGCTCAAGAGTTTGTATTAGACTCAATAAATAACCTAGAGTACCTTGCTAAATTACTAAAAACTAAGCCAGGGAATGCACGGCAAAAACTAGAACAAGTACTTGAGCATAATAAGGTACAAGAGAAAACAATAAATAAATTACAAAAACAACTATTATCAGGCGGTGCATCTAATGATGTTGAGTCGAAAATCAAACAAGTTGTTGGTGTTAAAGTATTGGTTGATATTCTTCCTGTGGGTGATGTGAAAACGTTACGAGAAACTGTTGATAGTTATAAAAATAAATTTAAACCTGCGGTGGTAGTACTAGCCTTAGTTAATGAAGATAAAGTTAATATTGCTGTTGGTGTTACCAAAGATCTAACTGATAAACTCAATGCTGGCAAGTTGGCAAACTTTGTTGCAGAGAAAATTGATGGTAAGGGTGGTGGCCGAGATGATATGGCAATGGCTGGAGGAAATTCGCCACAAAAGCTAGCTACAGCAATGGATTCAGTTTATGATTGGGTTAGTAATAGTTTAAGTTAAGCCATGGGCTAATTAATATGGGACTTTTAATACTAAAATTTGGTGGAACTTCAGTTGCTAACGTTGATTACATTAGTAAAGTTGCAAATATAGTTTCTGATTGTCATAAAAAGGGCAATAAAATTATTGTGGTTGTTTCTGCAATGGCTGGTGATACTAATAGACTTGAATCTTTAGCAAAAGGTGTTAGTTCACTGCCAAATTCTAGAGAGCTTGATATGTTACTAGCTTCTGGAGAGCAAGTAACAATATCACTTTTAGCTATGAGTCTTATAGACAAAGGGATCCAAGCTCGATCTATGCTAGGCTCACAAGTGCCTATTTTAACTAATGCTGTACACAATAAAGCTAGGATCCAGAGTATAAACGCAGAGATGCTACATGGGCACTTAAACTCCGGTGAGGTCGTGATCATTGCTGGATTTCAAGGAATAACCCCTGATGGTGAAATAACTACACTAGGGCGTGGTGGCTCAGATACTACGGCTGTAGCCATTGCTGCGGCTTTGAAGGCAGATGAGTGCAGAATCTATACTGATGTTGATGGAGTTTATACTACTGATCCAAAGCTAGTCCCTACTGCAAGGCGTATGAACAAGGTGACTTTTGAAGAGATGTTAGAGCTTTCAAGCCTCGGTGCAAAAGTATTGCAAATAAGAGCAGTGGAGCTTGCTGGGAGATATAGCGTTCCTCTTAGAGTTTTATCTACATTCACCTCAGATTCTAATGGAACATTGATTACATATGAGGACAAAGCAATGGAAGAGCAAGTTGTTGCTGGGATAGCATTTAGTCGTGATGAGGCAAAGGTAGTAATTAGGGGTGTTCCAGATACCCCTGGATTTGCTGGAAAAATTTTACA
Organism: Francisellaceae bacterium; assembly: GCA_018703155.1. Classification (GTDB taxonomy): domain Bacteria; phylum Pseudomonadota; class Gammaproteobacteria; order UBA6186; family Azoamicaceae; genus JABJGS01. The sequence goes on from JABJGS010000064.1 coordinate 8,173, forward strand.
GTCAATATCTCATGCCCATATTGAAGTAGATATGATTATTCAAAATGTGTCTATGGATGGGACCACAGATTTTACTTTTACTGTTCACTCAGATGATTTAGAGAAGACAAGGGTTATAGTAGAAGGTATTGCGAAAGAATTGAAAGTAGCGAGTGTGAGCACTAACGATAAAATTGCTAAATTATCCTTAGTTGGTGTAGGAATGAGGTCACACTCAGGTATTGCTAGTAGAATGTTTGTCGCGCTAGGTCAAGAGGGTGTCAATATCCAACTTATTTCAACATCAGAAATTAAGATATCTGTCTTAATTGATGAGAAATACCTTGAACTAGGTGTAAGGGCACTGCATGAAGAATTCAAACTATCTGAAGATTCTAGCCTTAAAGCTGTAAGCTAAATCTTTATTTTCATTTTTTGCTAAATATTTTTTGACTTTTAACGATAAAAAGTGTGGAATAGGCGTTTTTATTTGGCCTACATCAATCCGTGTGTGTGGGGCAAAGGAATGCATAATTTACAATTATAAAGTCTCGGAGATTTAGCATGTTAATTCTAACAAGAAGGGTTGGGGAAACTTTAATAGTAGGTGATGATGTAAATATCACTGTGTTAGGGGTTAAGGGAAATCAAGTTAGAATAGGTGTTAATGCACCTAAAGAGATTTCTGTTCACAGGGAGGAGATATATCAACGCATACAGCGTGAGAAACTTGATAAACTTGCTGAGTGTGAAGCTAAGGATGAAGCTAAAGACTCGTCAGCAGAGTAAGCTCATTTATGAAGTCAAGATGAAGCTTAAGGCAGATCAGCAGAGCAAGCCAATTTAGGAAGCTTAACGTTTATCAGCATAGTAGTTAATTATAGAAATAAATACTAATATAAATTGCTGATCATACTAGCGAAAAGGCTCTCTATTTGGTAGAATCTACGAACTCAAAGTGGAGAGATGGCCGAGCGGCTGAAGGCGCTCCCCTGCTAAGGGAGTATGGGGTGATGAACTCCATCGAGGGTTCGAATCCCTCTCTCTCCGCCAATTTTAAGTGGTGTATTTTTTAGAATTATAATAACGCCACATATTCCTAGTATTAATAGGCTTTAGTACATTTTCATTACTCAGTAGATGTGCTTATAGAGTCGCAAAATATTCTAAACTATCCATTTTTCTTTTCAATTTTTCCTTATATGCGCGTATTGGTACTAAGGTACACATCTTTACTAGAACTTCACAATTTGGTTATTTAAAGTATTGTACTTTGAAGTAGGGTTGCTCTGTATTCATAGAAAGGTAAATCTTTTGACTTCTATTTTTCATTTTAGTAAACTTGCATATAATATGTATGGCATAACTGTATTTCACTGGAGTATATAATGTGGACAAGAAAATATAGTAAGTTTTATTCAAATGTTTCTCCTGAAGCAATTTGGAGGATATGGGTAGATATCAATAATTGGGTCAATTGGCATGGGGACTTGGATTATTGCAAGCTTGAAGGAGAGTTCCAAGTTGGTAATCATTTTATGCTCAAGCCAAAAGGTGTGCCAGCAGTAAAGATTATGCTGACAGAAATTAATAAGATGCAGAGTTTTACAGATTGCACAAAATTTTTTGGTGCAAAGATGTATGATACTCATAGTATGGAAGTTAAAGGTGATGGCGTACTTCTGTCTAATAAGCTCTTGGTTACAGGACCTTTAAAAAGGCTTTGGATTAATCTTGTAGCACAGAATGTAGCAGATACTGTTCCAGATGAAATGGATTCTTTGGTTAATTTAGCTAGAAAATAAGGTTTAAAGATATGGCGAATCCTCCATTTGGGTTTGATACAGCTGAAGATAGCCCTGGTTTTTTGTTATGGCAAACAACTATTTCTTGGCAGCGCTTGATTAAAAAAGCTTTGGAGTTACATGGTATTTCTCATGCTCAGTTTGTCATTATGGCTATCTTGCTTTGGAGTCAAGGAGATAAGAAAGACGTTGCCCAGATTGATATTATTAGAATGTCTAAATTAGATAAGATGACGGTTTCAAAGTCATTGAAAAAACTGGTTGTTATGAATTTAGTAGAGAGACATGAAAACCAAGAAGATACCCGCTCTAAATCAGTGCAATTAACAAAATCTGGAGTGGATTTAGTTAAGAAGTTAGTGCCTATTGTCGAGGGGATAGATGCTGATTTTTTTGGCCAACTACAAAATAAAGAAGAAAAAACTCTAATCACATTTTTACAAAAATTGATAGTAACAGAGCATGTTAACAAAACATAAATAATGAATTTTTTTCAGGAAGAGGTTCATTGAGATTTGAAATATCCCTACCTATGTCTTAACGCTGCATTGTGTTTAAGATTTAGGAACTGCATTTTACCCAGTTAATACCGATACTTTAAATATGAGCCCTATTCATATAGGAAAAATTTATTATCAATCTAGACATCTTGTTTAGCTAATAAGAACTATTTTTTTTCATTATCTCGTGATAAGGACATTGTTTAGCAGTATGGACAATATCTAGTACTATAATATTGTCCGCATGCTGTATTGTTGATAATCTATGTGCAATTACTATAGTTATTATGCCTTTTGAAACCTTCATACGACATTTTTGAATATTTTTTTCCGTGATTACATCTAAAGCTGATGTGGCTTTATCAAATATAATTATTCAAGGTTTGCGAACCAACATTCTAGCTATTGCTACACGTTGCCTTTAACTTACAGATAATTGTAAACCGTATTCACCGATAGGCGTATCTAGTCCTTGGGGCATTTTTTGATTCAGATTATCAAATTTCACAGATCTAATAATTGTACTTAGCTCTGTATCACTTACAGTATAACCAGCATAGCAAATATTATATCTGAAGGTATCGTTAAACATTATTGTATCTTGAGGAACAAGACCCAGAGTATTACGCAATGATTTTTTAGTAATATTGCTGATTTTATGCTGTTCAATAGTAATCTTACTGCTATCTAGAGCAAATAATAGATTTACCTGAACCACTGTGTCCAACTATAGCGGTTGTTGTTCTGGGTTTAGCAGCAAAACTTAAGTTTTCTAAAATTTACCGTGAATCATTATAACTAAACGATACATTCTCAAACTCTCAACCACTAATATAGGTTGGTGGTTGAGAGTTTGTATGGTCTTTAATTTTAATTGGTTACTTGCTGTAATGCTACTGAGTGTGATAACTCTGATAGTGATGAAACCGTGAGGCGAATAAGACCTGTAATTGTATTGAGAATACAAAACCACATATTCCTATTGTGCCTTTGAGGACTTGCTTACCAACTATGAAATTTATAGTTGGTAATCCTATTCCAAGGAGTACGACTTGGCTTACAGTAGCAATAGTTTCTATCCAAAATATTTTCATGTGCACTTTCTCTCTCTTGCGAATGAGAGTTGAAGCTATATCTGATTAAAATTTCTCAGAAACTGAAAATTTCACATTTTCACTATTAAGCAAACTGTCAACTATACGTTTATCTACAGCCATGTTCATATATTGATATTTATATACAGATAAGGAATAATTAGTTATTGCTGTTGACATAGGCTTGAAAAAAGATATTTCTCGAAACTTTTTACAACACTTTGCTGTGCTCCAACATAGACCATAAGCAAATAATAAAATAGTGATATATAAAAGTCTTAACTGGAGTAATCAGCCAGGTTATTTATTACGTTTTTAAATATTATTGAAATGGTAAGGTTTAATGTAATGGTTGAAAACATTAATAATATAGCCAATATAATATTCCTTTTATGCCTGAGGTTTTTGTTGCGTCATATATAGTGGAAAATAATTTTAAGATTTTCATGTATAGTAATCATTTAGCCATCTTGTGTTGGTGCTATTCTAATAGCTCTGCAGTGGCTGCAACACATTTTAATATTTCATCTTTACCAATAATACCAACAAGGGTCTCATCATTGTAAATAAGAGCATAGTCGGCAGAGGCTGTATTTATCTTACAAACAACATCAGTTAACAGCTCATTGGCATTTAATTTAATAATTTGACGATTAATTGAGTCTGTTAAATTAGACTTAATATATCTGGGGTTAATAATACCAGTGTGATTTCCAGAATCCTCTACAACAGTTAAAGTTTTTATATTCATATCATTAAGTCTATTTTCATCAAAAATACAAAAATTGTTAGTCATCATATTAGATGCATGTGTTGCCATGGCAATGCTAGCCTGCAGACCCTCTGGGGCAACTTCATTTCGACGTGAAAGTTTTAGAGTGTAAACGCTATCATTAGACATAGTTTTGCGAATGAAATATGAAGATGCAACTGTAATTAGTACTGGTAATGATGCATTCATGTCATTAGTCATTTCTACTACCATAACAATTGCTGTCATTACAGCTCCAGTTGTTCCGCTAATCATACCTGCCATGCCAGCAATACCTAGAATTACTGGATTTATATCTAAACTAGGAAATATATTATTTATAAGCATACCAAATACACCACCAGAGGCTGCTCCAATGTATAGTGCAGGTGAAAAAATACCCCCAGAGCCACCAGAGCCAAGAGTTAGGCATGTAGCAAGGAGCTTTAAGGCTATCAATAAGAGTAGAAATTTTGGATCTGATAATACACCAGTTAGAACATCAACGATGGTTGCATAGCCAACACCCTGTACATAATAATGTCCAGTTTTTTCAACTAACACATACATTAAGATCCCCATACAAAGCATTCCTAAGGTATGGCGTGTATAATAGTTCCCAGGAATTTTGGCAAACATATCTTCAGACCAGTACAAGCCCCGAATAAATACAATAGAAACCAGCCCTAAAATCATGCCAAATATAATGAAAATGAGTAATTCGCTTGCTTGCATGACATGAAAGCTTGGAATAGCTAATTTTGGTAAATAGAATGAAGGAATTATGCCAAGGAATATCCTGCCGATATAAGTAGCTATAGCCACTGATATTGTAACTAGAAAGATACTATATGCACTGGATGAGACTAACATTAATTCTATCCCAAAAGCTAAGGCACCAACTGGAGTATTAAATGTACCAGCAATACCAGCTGCAGCTCCTGCTGCAACTAAAATGGCTCTTTGCTTTGATGGCATGTTAATGATAGTTCCCATGACTGAGCCAAAAGTAGAGCCTATTTGTACAATAGGTCCCTCACGCCCAACAGAGCCACCTGTACCAATAGAAATGGCAGATGCTAGTGATTTGACCATAGCAACCATGGGTTTTATTTTACTTTCTCTTAAGTAGATTGCTTCCATTACTTCTGGTACACCATGACCTTTAGCTTCGGGCGCGAAATTTTTAACTAAATATGAGACAAATAATGCACCAATAACTGGAACAATTATGATCCAGGCTCCTAAAGGGCTTGGTGAAGTATGAATGTTAGCATTATAGTCAGGATCTAAAGTGCCTAAAAAAGTTAGATTGTGGATAATACCAATAAGGTAACGAAACAGTACGGCTCCAAACCCAGCTACTACGCCAACTAATGCAGCAATAATGAACATTGTGAAAATGTTACGTTTGACTTCGTTATTTGTCGTAGTATCCATACTTAACCTATGCCAATTAAATTCAACTTCTTATATTGTAGCAAAAAGTAGTACAAACAGTCGTATGCAGTAGTTGAGGAACTGAATTGGTGGATGGAGCTTATTTTACAACTAAACTGTTTTATTTTAGTTAGTGAGAAACAATTTAAATGTCAGAGATATTCAGGACTTAGTATCGATGAGCAAGAATTTTTCTTAGGAGGTTTTGTTAAACATATGATTATGAATTGTTAGATGAAATATGTAGAGAGAGAGCATGTTGAGGTAATCTATAAATTGTTTTTCTGATTAATATCACTGGCACGCTCAGGTTTATGATATAAAAATCCTTGAGCAAACTCGACGCCTAAGTCTTTCAAAAAATCTTCAACTTCTTTGGTTTCAACATGTTTGACAATCAATATTAAGTTCATAGATCTTGTAGCTGATATTATGCCTTTAATAAAATCAATCATCTCCTTTTCTTTCATTGTATCATTCAGACTGTTGTAATTTATTTTAACGCCAGTAAATGGGGATGATGCTATTTGACGTAAGCATGCACTAGGTAGGCCAAAATCATCTAAATACAACTTAATATTATTATCATGTAGCATATGTAAATGATCTTTTATAGCTTCAAAGTCATCATTTAAGGTTTTTTGTGAAATATCCAAGCACATGTTTAAATCTTTATATTCAGGGGCCTGGGTTGTTTTAATTATTCCGTCAATAAAATATTTACTTCGTAGTTGTTTTGTGGAAATGTTAATGTGACATTGGCCTGGATTTATTTTTTGGTCATGCCAAGACTGAAATTTTTCAGCTGCATCATTTAAAATGAATTCACCAAGTTCCATTATTACATTTGCAGACTCTGCAGCTGTAATAAACTCCTCACAGCCAACCTCACCAAGTTGATGGTTATTCCAGCGTGTATATACTTCTTTACCAATCTCTTTACCATTAGTAATATTATATATGTTTTGAAACATTAAATAAATTTCATTTTTGCCTAGAGCCGATTTAAGTTCATTGATAAGAAGAAAGTTATAATTGTATGATTTATTCAACTCTTCTGAATAAAATTGAAAATTATTTTTCCCACAATCTTTAGCTTTGTACATGGCAATGTCGGCACTTTTTTCTAAAGATATAATATCTTCACCTGCATGTGGATAGCAAGCAATGCCAATGCTGCATCCAACATTAACATGTTTGTCTTTAATGATAATTGTCTTTTCTAGGCATGCAATTAAACGCTCAGCTACGATAGCTGCATCTTTGTAATCATTAACTTCATCGATAATGATAGCAAATTCATCCCCACCCATTCTAGCTAAAAATTTTGGATCATCTAGATCTATGGGCTTTATCGTGCCAGGGTTATGTAGTGTGTCACATTCACGTAATATTGAGGTGAAAGAGGTGGTTACATATTTTAGTAAATCATCACCAACGTCATGCCCAAGAGTATCATTAACATATTTGAAATTATCTAAATCAATGAATAACAAAGCCATGAATGAATTGTTTCTTTTTGCTCTGGAAATTGACGATATGAATTTGCTTTCAAAAAGCATTCTGTTTGGTGCTTGTGTTAATGGGTCATATGAGGATAAAGTTTTTAATTTATCTGATATATCTACTAATTTTGAACGCATATGAGAAATACGTTGCATAGCTTTTATTTTTGCTGAAATAGTAATGTCACTACAAGGTTTTAGCAAGTAGTCATCTCCACCAGCATCAACACCTTTCTTTATATATTCATCATCAACTCTAGCACTTAAAAAAATAATTGGAATCCAATTTTTTTCTATGGCCCTTATTTCTTTGGCAATTTGAAAGCCATCAACTTCTTCGTCCATAACTACATCAAGAATAATAAGGTCAGGATTTTCATTTGTGTATAACTCAAGAATACTATGAACATCTAATGTTGAAACAACCTCGTGACCTAGTTTTACTAGCACATGTTTTAAGGTCAAAAGAGAGGTTTTTGAATCATCGGCAATAAGTACTTTCATTTTGATGTAGGTCCCAATTATAGTTTTTGTTTACCTATAATAGGTTAGCATAATCACCTTCAAGGAAGAGCTAGATAATCTATATTTACTAGTATTCAGGTGGAATGAATGTTATGAAACTTCAATATTTGAAAACTTTGGTAGAAAATCAAGATATATTAATAAATGTAATGGATGTGGAAATTATTTCACAGCTAGCGATGGTGTACGCCATTCCTGGGAATGAATTTGCCATTGAAGGAGCCATGAATTATCGTGGTAAAAGTGTCCCGGTAGTCTCATTAACCCGATTGTTAGAACTTAATACCGAGCCTAAATATTCTGAAGAAGATGATATGGTTGTGTGTACAGTCAATAATGAATCAGTTTGTTTGCTAGTAAATGAAACTGTAGATGTTGTTTCAAAAGATACTAATGAAATTCAAATGGTTGAGAATAGCTATGATGGGGTGGTGAAAGGAATGTATATTTATGGTGAAAATGACTCATGGGTGTTAGATGTTAAATCTATAGTGATGAATCATAAAAATACTGTGATGATGCGGCTTGACAAATGAATGACTCGGTTGCCATGATAACGAAGTTTGCACTGTCTGAATACGGTATAAAGTTACATGAGCATCAAATTAACAAAATAGAGCATAGTCTTAAATGTTATATGGCAGGTCATAATGTAATTTTGGAATTGAATTTCATAAAAAACAAGCTGCAAGAAAGAGACCCCGAATTTTTAAAATTTATAACAGACATTATAACGATAAATGAAAGTTATTTTTTTCGTGACGTATCTCTTTTCATGTCATTAAAAAGCAGAATTCTCCCTGAGCTTTTAAAAAGAAAGAATGAAACTGCACATAAAGTGATTAATATTTGGAGCGTTGGCTCATCTTATGGACAGGAGATATTTTCTATTTTAATCATGTTGGAGGAGCTGTTAAATGGTGACGATACCTATATTTTAAATCTTCATGGCACTGATGTTAGTGCTGAATGTGTTAAAGCTGCACAAAAGGGAGAATATTCAAAGTTTGCATTTAGAGCGACAGAGCAAAGCATTGTTGACAAATACTTTACGCCAATAAAGACTAATAGAATGATGTTTAAAATTAATTCCAGACTTATAAGAAAAGTAAATTTTACTGAGGGTAATATTGCCGACTTGCAAATAAACATGAATTTCTGGGATATAATTATTTGTCGCAATGTGTTCATTTACTTAGAAGAAAATATTGTAAATAAGGCAGTATTGAATTTTCATGAGAGTCTGAGTCAAAATGGAATAATGATCCTTGGCCCGTCTGACTTCATTAATCACAAAGGTGATTTTGTTACACAGACTATTAATGGATACCTATGTTATTTGAAAGATCCTGAACCAGTAATTAATTTAACATCTAATGTTCGTGTATCCACTAAAATTCAACCTGAAGTAAAGGTACCTAAGAAACCAAAGCAATCATATGTGTTAAAACAAGAAGGTAAAGCTGAGGCTTTGGGTAAGATAAAGGAAATGCTTAAACTTAAGAATTATCATGGTGTTTTGGCTCAGGTCAATAAATGTGATGACAAATTCGTTGCATCGTTGATTATACTTCAATGTAGAGCAGAAGCTCTATTAGGTGTTGGGGATCCTAATGGAGCGTATGAATATATTGTCAAGGCCATATGTCTAGATAAATTAAACCAAAAATCATACCTACTAAGAGGTTTGACTGAAATGGAAATGGGGAGATTACAAAATTCTGAATTGTCTTTTCGGAAAACTATAGCAATAGATGAGACCTGTATAGAAGCATACTGTTTTTTAGGAATGATTTTGAAAATGCAAAAAGAAAATGAAAAGTCATGCAGGAAATTTAATGTGATACTAGAAATAATTAATGATGTGAATGATTTTAAATTATTTTTTTTAGATATGACGGAAAATGAATTTAGGATTATGGTTGAAAGTGAATTGAGAGTAATTAGAACATAAGCCTTATAAACAGTCTGCAAGATATGGATTTGAAAGTTTTGCGAAAACGAGCAGATGCTCTTGCAGCAAATAATCATATTGAGCGTGATAAACAAGATGGATGTAAATTAATGAGTGTGTTTCTCATTGGTGAAAACAGTAAGTTTGGGATTGAAATTGATAAAATACAAGCTGTTGCTTTAAATACATTCATTACTGAAGTGCCAAATACTCCCGGCTATATTTTAGGTGTCACTTACTTCCAGGGTGAAATAATAACTATACTTAATACAGCAAAGTTTTTCAATATAAAAAAAGTAAATAAGGATTTTGAATATAGGGTCATTATAGATACATCTGGTGGCAAAATAGCAATTATGGCTGATGAAATATTAGACTTGCAATATTTGGATGCTCACTTAATAAACCCATCTGAAACCTTGATTGACAAAAAATATGTTGAATATACTAAAGGTATTCATAATGGGGACACTATAATTTTAGATGCTACGCGGATTATTAAGGATGAAAAATTGATTTTGGAGAATGATAATGACTGAAGATGTAACTGTATTGAGATTTACAATTGCTAAAAAAATAATGTTGGGCTTTGTTGCTATATTAGCAATATTAATTTTATCAGTATCAGTTACGATGAAAGAAATGCTTGAGATGGAGCATTTTTTCGGGGGTTTATAGCTAAGGGATTTACAATCTTTGGAGGCAATGGAAGAATTAAATTCTGAGGTGCTTGGTAGCACGATAAATATTGAGAATTACATTATATTTAAAGATCATAAATATATTGAAATGAATGTCAAACTTTGGAAGTTGATGGATGCGAATATTGAAAAGTTTGATGCAAAACTAGGGCTATGGGAAAATAAAGAGTTAAATTTTTCCTGGAATGAAGTGAAAAAAGAAATAGAAAATATTAGATCTAAACAATTGGTAATTGAAAAATTGATATACAATAATGAAATTGAATTAGCTATCGCTGAATTGGAAGAAAACATTATGCCGACATTGAACCATGTGGAGATGTTAATTGGAGAGACCATTGTTCATGGTGATGATTCCTCAGGCCATGGAATTTTGAAAATTATAAGTGAAAGTATTGAAAAGGATATGAAGGTTATTAAGGAAGATTTATTTATTTTGCATTATTTTTTGTTGATGATTTCAGCTATTTCAGTCGTGGTTGTTGTGATGATTACAATTTTCACAAATAGGAAAGTTATTTTACCTATTAAAAAAAGTATCACTATTGCCAGAAAAATTGCTGAGGGTGAGAGACACTTGGCTATAGAAACCAAAGGTAATGATGAAATTACAGACTTGTTGAAAACATTTATAATAATGCAAGAGTCAATTAAAACAAGCGAGGATTCTTTACAAAACAGTGAATACCAAATCAAAAAAACTTTAGAGTCTTTGAAAAGTAGAGTTAATGAATATGCTTCAGTAGTTAAAAAAGTTTCTGAGGGAGATTTAACTGTAAAAATCGAAATGGCATCTACAGATGATTTATCCATGCTAGATGATTTGTTTATACTAGGTGAAGATTTGAATAAAATGAGGATGTCACTTGTAAATTCAAGTATGAATACGCTATCAATTACAGGAACAATTTCATCAAGTATGGAGCAACTTGAGGCTATGTCTATCACTTTGGCCGCAAGCTCAGCAGAGCAATCTAGTGCAGTATCTGAGACTACAAGTGTGATTGATGAAATAAAAGCAACATCTCTGCAGACGTTAGATAAAGCTAGTGCTCTTGGTGAACTGGCTGAAAAAACTCATTCTGAAGGTGAAAGAGGATTGGAGGCTATTACCAGTACAATCAATGGAATAAAAAATTTAAAAGGGACTGTGGATGGAATAGCTACTACAATTTTAACATTAAGCGGAAAAACCCAACAGATTGGAAGTATTACCGAAACTGTAAGTAACCTATCAAAACAATCTAAACTTTTAGCTTTGAATGCTTCAATTGAGGCAGCTAAAGCTGGTGAGGCTGGCAAAGGGTTTGCTGTAGTTGCGAGTGAGGTGAAACATCTTGCAGAACAATCACAGCAGGCTACCGAAAATGTGCAAATAATTTTACAAGATATTAAACAGGCGGCTGAGCGAGCAGTTATTGCAACTGAGGAAGGTAGTAATGGGGTTAAGAACAATCTTGAGCAAGTTGAAGCAACGGGGAGTATTATTGAGCGTCTTGCTGATGTGATAAGACAGAGCTCGATGTCATCACAACAAATAGTTTCAGCTATAAGGCAAGAATTTGCAGGAATTGAGCAAATGACAGAGAGTATGGGAGCTATCGAGCAATCTACCAATGATTTTGTATCTGCCACTGAGCAGACACGACAGTCGATAGAGGCATTAACTATTGTTGGCGACTCTTTGAAAGATAGTGTAAGTGGTTATAAGTTGCCAAAAGGAGAGTAGCTCCAATGGAATTTGATGATGACATGTATGAAGAGTTGCTAGAGACCTTTTCTGTTGAGCTGAAAGAGGAATGTGAGAGTTTAACTAGCCTCTTTTTAGAGCTTGAAAATACAGAGGATAAGAAACATCTTGGAGATTTACTTAAAAAAATATTTCGTACAGCTCATAACATTAAAGGTGCAGCAGCTAGCGTTTCAATAGATAAAATAGTGGACATATCTCATAAATTAGAAGATATGTTCGCTAAATTCAAGAAGGACATAAGTAAGCCAACCAGGGATGAGATTGATTCATATCTTGAGATGGTCGATGATATGCGTAAAGCGTTTAATGATTTTATTAACTTGCGTATTGAAAGTAAGGATGAAAAAATAACTGAAGTTCAAAGTGAACACTCGATCACTGTCGCTGATAGTGAAAGTGTTGAACATTACAGCACAACTTCTGATGATGATGTCTATATAAAAGTAAAAACAAAAACAATTCAACAAGCTAATGTAAAGGTTGATGATGTATTCATGAGCCATATGAAAATGCAAAACATCATTGCTCTTTTAGGAGAGCAGAAAAGTGAAATTGATTTTGTTCTTCGTGAAAATTCAAATGACTCAAATAACAAAATTAATATTAAGGAAGTTAAAGATGGAGTTAAACGCTTAGGAGAGAGTGTTTGTGAAATTCAAAATGAAATGAAGGAGGTATGCAGTACATTTTTGCTTCAAAGTGCCACACTACAAGAAGTCTTGCGCAGCATGCGGTTAGTACCAATAACGACAACTTTAATGTCTTTACAGCGCATTGTCCGTGATACTGCTAAAAATTTAGGGAAAGAAATTAATTTCAACATTGAGAATACAAATATTGAAGTTGACAAGTTGATCTTAGAGAAACTCAAAGATCCATTAACTCATATAGTTAGAAATGCTGTTGATCATGGTGTTGAATCAACAAATGAGCGGATGGTTGCAGGAAAGAGCGCAACTGGGAATATATCCATATCAGCAAAAAGTTTTGGTGGTTCAATTGAGGTTAGAGTGAAAGATGATGGTAGGGGAGTTAATGTTGAAACGATAAAGGAAATAGCTATTAAGAAAGGGTTGATTTCAGTTGGCTATTCTGAGAGTTTAACCAACGATAGTGCAATAGATTTATTGTTCATCCCTGGGTTTTCAACAAAAGAGACAGTTAGTAATGTGTCTGGCCGTGGTGTGGGCATGGATGTAGTACGTTCGAATGTGGAAAGCATTAAAGGAAGCGTATCTATAGAGAGTGTCCTTGATGAAGGTACTACTTGTATCTTAAATGTTCCGCTAACCTTGGCAACTGAACGTGGAGTTTTAGTTAAGGTAGACAATACAAGTTATATTATACCATCATTATTGTTAAGTAATATAATGTTGATTAAGGTTAGTGATATAAAAGCCATTGATAATGGTGAAATATATATGATGGGTTCTGAATTAATTACAGTGTTTTCTTTGTCAAATATTCTTGGAGAAAATCTAAAAGACAAAGAGTCGACAGAAACTGAGTTATACGGAGTATTACTGCAAAGAATGAACAAAAAGATTATAATTTTGGTGGATGAGATCTTATCTGAACATGATTGTGTCGTTAAACCATTAGGAACATATTTTAACAATTTCAAATTGGTATCTGGAGGCGTCTTAACAGCTAGAGGAGAGGTGGTTCTTATGCTGGACCCTGGAGCTATTTTCAATATTGTATTTTCGATGAATCAAAGGTTTAATATAAATAAAAGTTCAAATGCAAGTGCAAGTGAGAAAAAAACAAAAATCTTAGTCGTTGATGACTCAATTACAACAAGGACTTTAGAGGTGAATATATTAAATGCAAATGGATATGATGCTGATGGTGCAGTTAATGGAAAAGTAGCATGGGAGAAAATTCGTCATACAAAATATGATGCTATAATCACTGATGTTGAAATGCCTATAATGGACGGTTACGAATTAACAAAAATGATTAAATCTGACAAAAAACTAGGAGTCATACCTGTTATTATGATATCAAGTAATGAGGGTGATGAGTTTAAAGAAAAAGGTGTTGATGTTGGAGTGGATTTATATATTGTGAAAAAACATTTTGATAGTACATCACTTTCAGATGCACTTAATAAGGTTGTGTAGTTATGGCGATAATGAATAAAATAAAAGTTCTTATAGCTGAGGATTCAAAAGTTATTTCAAAAATGCTTATATCATTATTTGATTCAGCAGATGATATTGAAGTTGTGGGATCTGTTCATAATGGTGTTGATGCTGTCGAAATGACTAAAAAATTAAAACCTGACATTGTTACCATGGATATCCATATGCCGCAGATAGACGGATTGGAAGCGACTAAAAAAATAATGTCTGAATGTCCAACACCGATAGTCATTATTAGCTCATATGTTGATGATGACGAGATGAATATAACTTTTGATGCCCTGAATGAGGGAGCATTAGCAGTTTTGGCAAAGCCAAAATATTTTTCTGATGATGGATTTATTAGTGAGGGTATTTCACTACTAGATACGATACGTGCTTTATCTGAAGTTAAAGTAATAACAAGAAGAAAAATAAAAACAGTTGTTTCCATCCCTAAAGTAACTTCTAAAATTAAAACAATAAAGGTTTGTGCTATAGGGGCATCTACTGGTGGCCCTAATGCATTAAATTTGATATTTTCATCACTACCTAAAAAAATAAATTTTCCTATAGTCGTGGTGCAACATATAGCTAGTGGTTTTTTGCCTGGATTAGTCTCTTGGTTAAACTTAAATTCAAAATTACCAATATCAATAATTAATGACGCTATGCACTTAGAGCCTAATCATATATATTTCGCAGGTGAAGGTAAACATTTAGTCCTATATAGTGATAAAAATTCGGTTATAGCAAGGCAATTGAATAGCGATCCTGTTTCCTATTTTCGACCTTCAGTTACTGTGTTATTTGATTCTATCGCTAGAAATTTCGAGCATGGAGCAATGGGGTGTTTGCTGACTGGCATGGGGCTGATGGAGCTGATGGAATAAATACTATGGAAAAAAATGGAGGGTTAACCATGGTTCAGTCGAAAGCTACCTCTGTGGTTTTTGGTATGCCTAAGTCTGCACTAGACTTAAATAGTAACCATCAAATTATGGATATAGACCTAGTGTCTGATTTTATTAGTAATATATCGAAGAGGAGTTTATATGAGCACAAAAATTCTAGTTGTTGATGACAGCTCAACTGCAAGGTTGTTATTGAAGATGTGCTTAAAGAAACTTGGTGATTTTGAAATTCATGAATCTGGTGATCCTAACGCAGCAATTACAATTGCAAAGGAACAATCTCCAGATTTATGTATTTTAGATTATAATATGCCAGATATTGTTGGCACTGACCTTGCCGTTAAAATTAAAGAAGTTTGTCCTAACTCTAAATTCATAATGATGACAGCGAATATGCAACAGGCGGTTGTTGATGAAGCAAAAAGTGTGGGGTTTTCAGCTTTTATTGAAAAGCCAGTTAATGCTGAAAAGGTATGTATAGCCATAGAGAGAGTTTTATAGACTGTGAAAAAATTAACAATTATACAGAAAGATGCCTTGATTGAAATATGTAATGTTGGTATGGCCAAAGCAGCAACACAACTTTCAGTGTTGCTAGATACTAAAATTGAATTGACTATACCAGTAATAGAATTATCTCCAGCAAAAGATTTAATAAGCCAAATAAATTCAGACCCACAAGATAGAATAACTTATGTATCACAAAAAATAAGTGATAGTTTAAAAGGAAGTGCAGTGGTTGCATATAATAGTAATGATTTGTCAGAATCATTATCAAAAATTGTTTTAGGAGGTATCGATTCAGTTCGAGATCAAGAAGCAAGGGCTTGTGAAATTGAAGCTGTAACTGAAATTTCAAATGTAATTATATCATCCTGTATCTCTAGTATTGCTGATTTTTTAACTATGAAAATAGGAATGTCTATTCCTGAATACTCTGAAGATATTTTATCAGAATCAATAGCTCATATGATTGATAATTCAGAGTTGTTATCTGAAAAAACTATTGGTTTCATGACTAAGTTAAAATCAGATGATGCGGGTATTGACGGTGTTCTTATGTTACTGCTTGATTATGTTTCAGTGAATAATCTATTGGAAGCTATAGATGATTTATTTGGGAGCCATGATGGAAGCAATTGACTCTGGTGTAATGCGTGAAATTTGTGATGAATTGCCAATGGGTTTCTTCCTCTTAAATGATGAGAAGGAAATATATTTTTGGAATCATTGGTTAGTTGAAAAAACTGGTATTACTGTAGAACAAGCATTGACTAGTACATTGCCCCAGTTGATTCCAGATGTTGACAGTAGAAGGTTTGACTGGGCTGTTGAAGAAGTTTTGAAAAATAATATTCCACAAGTTATGTCAAATGCCTTAAATGAATATCTTCTTCCCATACACTTAGAAAATAGTGCTTATGATGAAATTCAACATATGCAACAGCAAATAAAAATAATTCCTATTGAGAGAGATGGGAATAGATATGCTGCGGTGATGATTTCAGATATTACAGATTCAGTTTTGCAAAAACAGACTTTAATTAAAATGGCAGTTCGCTTAGAACAAGATAGTTTTCATGATCCTCTGACCAATGCTTATAATAGAAGGTATATGTGGAATTGGTTAGAAAAAAACATGCACCTAGGAGCACGTGAAGGTTTTACTATTGGTTGCTGTGCTTTTGACTTAGATAATTTCAAAAAGGTCAATGATGTTTATGGACATGATCGTGGTGACCAAGTATTAGTGAGTTTTTCAAAATTATTGATGGATAGTAAGAGAGCATCATCATTAATTGTACGTATTGGCGGTGAAGAATTTGCTGCATTATTACCAATGGCAAGTTTACGGGATACTATTTTATATGCTCACAGAGTCAAAGTTACACTTTGCGAGCAGTCTATAGCAGGATTTGAAGTTGGTGAAATTACTACAAGTATGGGATGTTCTGTTTGGATGCCTACAGATGCTGTTTCATGTGATGAGCTACTAAAAAGTGCAGATGAGCTCTTATATCTAGCTAAGGGTGCAGGCAGAAACTGTGTCAAACCAGATTTAACTTAATAGTTTGAATTCTAATTTTATTTTTACAGTGTCTAATTTGACATTAGTCTCGTATTGTTAAATAATCTGCTTCCTACGCGCCCGTAGCTCAGTTGGATTAGAGTACCTGGCTACGAACCAGGTGGTCGGAGGTTCGAATCCTTCCGGGCGCACCATCCAAGACCCTAGTTTTTTTGTCGCATCAAGGCATTGAAAGTAAACCAAGTTAATAATGCTATTATCGAAATGTAAATACCAGGACCAATACCTGGATACTTAGTATTGAGGTGCATACCAATGAAAAGGGCGCTACTACCAAAAATAGCACTGCTGAGGTTCCAAGCAATTGATGATGCTCTAAATCTATATGCTATAGCAAATTCTTTGAAGGTTAGAGTAAACAAGGTTGCTGAGAGTAAGCCATTAACTACAGAATAAGCTAATTGGCTTAGGTACCAATAAAGAGGCTGAGTGGTTGTTGTGGCTAACGTCATTGGTATAGCAAGAATTACAGCCAGGCCCAGACCTATTTTACACATTAATTTACCAGCATTAAATTTATCTGCTATTTTTCCAAAAATTATAATGAATATGGTGGTTAATAATTGCCCCATTGTTACTACTAATGTGACATTGGTTTGTGGATGCTGGGTATTTAGGGTGAAAAAATTTTTATAAAAGACATTGCCTATATAAACCCACACAGAAATCAAAGCTGCAAATAAAAAGACATTAGTGAATGCTAGCCAAAAGGTACTGTTTTTTTGTGTTAATTGTTTTTCCTTACTTTTAAACTCTAGGGATTCCGATAAAGCAAAACGCATTGCAACAGCTAAGAAGCCAAGAATGCCACTTACAGCAAATGGGAGCCTCCAAGCCCAGCTTGGCATTGATGGTAGATTTACGATATAAGAACTAAGGCTTGCGAGTACCATTCCACAAGAGGCGGCGAAGGGAATAAAGGACATATAATAGAATCTATGGTTTTTGAACATTGGCTCTTCTAAGGTCATTATGGCGGCACCAGTAAACTCTCCTGGTAAAGACAAGCATTGCATAGTTCTGATTGTGAAAATGGCCACAGGGGCAAAATAACCAATAGACTGGTATGTTGGCAAGATTGCCATTGATAAACTAGCTAGAGCCATAATTATTAAAGCCCCAAGCATGGCAGATTTTCTGCCAATTTTATCGCCAATGAAACCAAAAATCACGGAGCCCATTGGCCTGGATAAGTAACTAGATATAATTAATAGATATAAATAGTTGTTATTATCTGTTGGGAAGAAATTATGGATGATAATATTTGCCACTTGTATAAAATAAATGAACTCTAACCATTCCAGCAGCGTTCCACTTAAAATTAAACTTAAAAAATACTTATGGTTTTTATTCATGAAGAGTACCTGTTTGGGCAAGGTGTAGCGTGGAAAATATAATCTCAAAAGAGTGTAACATCACCATTTATATTTAAAAAAAATGATAACCTATGCAATAGGAAGGGGACACTCGTATGAGTACTAGAATGGTATCAGTTGATAAACTACTTAGCAACCATGGAATAGTATTCGAAGTGATTGGGGATGAAAGTATGCATAGCATGCATAGTTTAGCAGTAGAGCACCATATAAGTTCCAGCAATATAATTAGGTCTGTAATAGTAACGTATAATAAACAAGAAATAATGCTTATTACATCATTGTCTAGAGTGTTGTGTTATAAAAGCATTTGTAAAGTGTTAGGGGGAGACCCCCTAGATATGTCTACACTAGATATATCATTAAATAAATTACATATCCCACTACCTGAGGCATTTTCTTATCAAGTATATGTTGATAAAGGTATATTTGAGAATATAACAGATGAAAGTATCTATATATCTGGAGGTGATGAGCATGGAGCATTTAAGCTAAAGTCACAAGATTATAAACAATTGATTTCTAAATGTGAGTCTTTAGAGGGAATAGGTGTTTCATTAGAAAAATTAAATTCTATGCAGAGTGAAGAGAATTGTGATAGCACTGATATAACAAAATCTAGATTAAAATCTAGGGTTGATGAAGTCACAGATTTACCTGTTATGCCAGCTATGACAGCAGAACTGCTACGCCTTAGAGTTAATGAAAATAGTACTGCAAAAGATTTATCAATATTAGTTGAGCAAGATCCTGGGTTGTGTGCACAAATTATAAGTTGGGCATGTTCACCATATTATGGATACAAAGGTGATATCGTCTGCATTAAAGATGCCATAGTAAAAGTTTTAGGTTTTGATCTGGTCTTGAATCTAGCCGTAGGGGTATCTGTTGCACGTTCTGTGAATATTTCAGAGGATAATTCACTTATTCTAAAAAGGTTTTGGTTGCATTCAGTGTATTGTGCAACCTTGATGGAGGATTTTAATACAAATCTTACAACAAATAAAAATAGGTTACCTAAAGGGCAGGCATATTTATCCGGGCTACTACATAATTTAGGAGGTTTACTTCTAGTAAGTTTATTTAAAGAGCAGTTTTTTTTACTAAGTAAATCTATATTATTAAATCCAGATGTAGATGTGTGTAGACAAGAACGTAATCTATATGGCCTAGATCATCAACAGTTATGTGGTTGGTTGATGGAAAGTTGGAACATGCCAAATGAAATAATTGCATCAGTTCGCTATCACCATTCTAATGAGTATGATGGTGATCATAGTATTTTGATTAAGAGATTAAGGCTCATTAACCTTGGTCTTAGCAACTATGCCATTGGTGATGAGGTTAATAATACAGTTGAATTTAAAATGCTAATGGATCAATTGCAGCTAGATCCGAAGGGTGTTTCAGATTTATTTGATAAATTTTGGGAAAAAATAGAAAAATTAAATTCAGTAGTGGGAGGTCTTGTTAGAGCTTGACATAGGACATACCTATTTCCAGGTTAAATTGGAGAATGTCCCCACCTTATCTTGTTCGATCGAGTATTATATATGTCTTTGAGCAAGATATTCATGATCTAAATGTGTTTATGAATTTGGCATAGTTGCCATAAATAAATAGGTCATATGATGTATTCTTGTAAACTGAGAAATTTTTTTATACAGATAAAATCTATTCTACAACCAGAAAAGACACTATTCATATTGTATCTCCTATAGCAAATACTAATATAAGTTATGAGGCTATAGGATTTTTCACATGTTAGCTATAATAGTTAGATATATAACGATGCTTATTGTTGCTCTATGTCCAGCAATTGGTAATTCTTTGGGTATTGATCCATTGCTACCAGATTATAGAATTATTATTGATACATCTACTGATGTTGAAACCGATATACTTGATGATATCTGGAAAATTTTGCCATATAAGTTACCAGCAGGATCCGTTGCTGGAGTAATTACTTACTCAGATTTACATTCAACATTTATTGATACTAGTGTGGTAAATAGTAACTGGCGTGAAGAGGCGGCATTACAGAAGTTACCACAACTTAGTGAGCTTAGAGTCAACCTTACTGATTCAATAAGATATACAGCAAGGTATTGGGTTGAAAAGGATAGATCTTATAATCGTAATATTGTTTTGTTTACTTCTGGAAGGTTAACTTCTAGTAAAAGCTCAGATGTAAAACGAGAAATACGAGCAGATTTAATGGAGACAGTAGTACCTTTGTTAAAAGAAAGGGGGGTTATACTAAATATAATCCAAATTGGTAATAATACAGATAGTGATGTTTTATCTAAAGCTGCCAGGTCTACAGGGGGCCAATTCTTTCAAGCAACTGGCGGAAGGCAAGTTTTAGCAAGCTTAAATAATATTTTTAATGATACCTCTAGTTCTAATGGTTCATCTGGTTTGGGAAATAATTATGATAATAATTATTTTACAGTAGAGCATGGCGTGGGAAATATGACTTTGGTTGCAAAAAAAGGTACTGCCACAAGTTTGCTTAAGCTTCAATCTCCATCAGGAAAGGTTTACCAGGCGGATCAAAGAGATAGAGAAATAAGATGGTTTCAAAGTGGTTTGCTGGACTATATTACGGTAGCAAGGCCCAAATCTGGAAAATGGACAATAATTGGCAATTTAAGTGGGTCGAAACCTTTCAATCTTTATAAAAATATTAATATTAAAATGAAAAATGACTTAACAAAGTACTATCTTGGAGAAATAATTCCAATTAAAATTAGTGTGTTTTCTGATGAGGGGATAGTAAAAGATAATTTATTATTTGATACAATAAGCATGGATTTATTTTTATATGAAGATGAAGAACTTATAGAGTCTTATGATCTTACGGATAATATAGTTAGAGATAATAATAATGTAGTGCAGGGGTATTATAATTTAAATATTGACACTAGCAGATTAACTAACATGAAAAGTAGTAAAGATATACATATAAAGCTTAATGGTAGAACTATTAAAAGTGAAATTAAAAGCAAGTTGGAAATTTCTGAGTCGCCATTTGTAATAGAACAAGAGACCCAAATTGGATCAGGGAATGCAAAGAAAATAATTTTCAATATAAAAATGTTATCAGATATTATTGATTCAGATAGTATAGATTCAGATAGTATAGATTTGAATGTTCAAGTGAAAGATGATAGTGGATTAGATTTTCCAGCTAACGTATCATTAATTCGGGATAATTCATGGATGTTTTATTTATTACCATCAAAAAAAACTAATTCATATTTTATTAAAATAAGAGCTAAAGCTTTAACTATTGATGGACGTGGAATTGATATGTATGTTGCAAATTTAAGTGTGGCAGTCCCAGATATAGAATTACCAGATCCAGAAATAATATATAAAGAGATTTTAGTGAATAACTCAAATCCAGAAGTTATAACTGTAGAAACTGAGAAAGAAATAAGTGGTGAAAATTTTATTGTTGGCTTGATACTAGTAATCTTAGTTAATATTTTTATACCAGCTATTTGGTTCGGAGGAGTGTATCTATTGCGTAAGATAGATGATAAAGAGCAAATAATTTTAACAGAAAAATTTGCAAATAACATAGGAACAGAAAAATGAATGTTTTCCTGTTTGCTGGAATACTAGTTTTCATTCAATTTTCTGTGTTGATTTTAGTAACCACATATGTTTTTGTAGATAAGTACTTTCAACGGAAAAATCTTAAAATAGCATTGCTGGATTTTTCTATTATGTTGGGTAAAGAGCATGCAGCAAGGAAAAAAACATTAGAGAAGTTTTTAAAAGAAAGTTTATCTTATGATGATGATACTGTTAAGATTGTTACTAATGATGTATTAAAAGCAGAAGATGAATTTAATACGTCATTTCTTGCAATATACAACTGTGAAAAAATAAATATATCAACTTTAAAGATTATTAGAGAAGAGTATTTGCATGTTATAACTTTATATCAATCATTATTACCACAAGTATCGCCTGAGCCTGAGCCTGAGCCTGAGCCTGTTACACAAAATTCAGAACCTGACATAGAGTTTGATATTTCCCCAGATGTTGAAGCCATAGATTCTAGCAAAGAGGATCTAAGTGTAAATGAGATGCTACGCCAAGAATCTAAAGTTATGTATGTTACGTATTTAGAATCAAAAGCTTTGACCTCAGGATTCGTTAGAAATGCGATAAAAGACATTTTAGATAAATTAGAAAGGATAGAAGATGAAACTTTAGAATCTGAAATAGAAAAAATTTGTACAAAAGATGTTAAATCAAGTGAAGATAGTTTTGGGTTGAAGACTTGGGATTGAGTAAGTAGTGCTAGGGGGTGATATTTTGATATTATATGTAATTTACTTTACTCGGCATAAATTAATATGACAAATGAGAAAATTGTAGTTGAATTTTGTGACGTGGTCTTTCGCCGAGGTGATAAAATTATTCTGGATGGGATTAATTTATCTCTTAAAAAGGGGACTTTAACCTCTATTCTAGGTCCCAGTGGATGTGGGAAGACCACACTCTTGAAGTTGATAGGTGGGCAACTAAAACCAGATTCAGGTGATATTAAGGTTAATGGACAGTCAATAATTAAGTTATCTAATCGGGAACTTTATTCTATTCGAAAACAGATAGGTTTTCTTTTTCAAAGCGGGGCTTTATTTTCAGATTTAACAGTTTTTGAAAATGTAGCCTATCCTCTACGTGAGCATACAGAATTAATAGAAGTCATGATTCGTGATATTGCTTTAATGAAATTAAATGCTGTTGGCTTACGAGGAGCAAGAAATTTGATGCCTTCTGAGTTATCTGGTGGAATGACACGTAGGGTTGCACTTGCAAGAACCATAGCATTAGATCCAGCAATGATTTTATATGATGAGCCATTTTCAGGGCAAGATCCAATCTCAAAAGGAGTATTGGTTAAGCTTATAAAAAATATGACAAAAATTTTAGGGTTAACAGGAGTCTTAGTTTCCCATGACGTAGCCGACTCACTATCTATATCTGACTATGTGTATTTATTTTCTGGTGGTAAGATAGTTGGACAAGGTATACCAAAAGATTTATTAAATAATGAAAATAGTTGGGTGCAACAATTTACTAATGGCCTTCCTGATGGACCCGTATCTTTTCATTATCCTGCGCCAAGCTTAATAGACGAATTATTTCGGGAGTCGAATGACTAACTTTATTCAATATTTAGGCTCAAATGTCTTTATTTTTCTAGCCGCTGTTGGTAGGGCTAGCATGGTACTATTTTATTCTATTGTTAAAAAACCTGAACCTATATCTGGTTTTGCACGTTGGATTAAACAGCTGTATTTTGTTGGTTTTCTATCTTTGATAATAGTAATGCTATCAGGATTTTTTATTGGTATGGTTTTAGGCCTGCAAGGCTATACTATCTTGGTGAAATTTGGTGCTGAGCAGGCACTGGGTCAACTAGTAGCTCTTAGTCTTGTGAGGGAGTTAGGCCCTGTAGTTAGTGGATTATTATTTGCTGGTAGAGCTGGCTCCGCTTTAACTGCTGAAATTGGATTGATGAAAACTACAGAGCAACTTGAAGCACTAGAAATGATGGGGGTTGATCCATTGCATCGTATTGTTAACCCTAGATTTTGGGCTGGTGTAATATCATTACCGTTGCTTTCACTAATCTTCACAGCAGTTGCTATAATTGGAGGTTATATGGTTGGTGTTGATTGGTTAGATGTTGATAAAGGGGCATTTTGGTCAAATATGCAAACAGCAGTGCATTTTTATTCAGATGTTATGAATGGAGTTATTAAAAGCATAGTATTTGCTATCGTTGTCACTTGGATTTCAGTATATCAAGGTATTGATTGTGTACCAACAGCTGAAGGTATAGGCAAAGCAACGACTAAAACTGTCGTTTATTCATCTCTATCGATCTTGGGGCTAGATTTTTTTCTAACAGCAGTAATGTTTGCGAGTAACTAATTATGAAACAAAGAACATTAGAGATTTCCGTTGGCGTATTTATGCTTCTAGCAATAGCATCTTTGCTAATGCTAGCACTTAGGGTTAGCGGATTAAGTGATTTTTATTCTGGTAACGCTGGATACACAGTAAGTGCAGTTTTCAATAATATTGGCGGTTTAAAGATACGCTCTAAAGTCACTATCGGCGGGGTGAAAATTGGTAAGGTTGATGATATAAAATTATATTATAATGCTAAGCTAGATATTTATGAGCCTATTGTAGTTATGCGTATAGACTCAACTGTTAGCAAAATACCTACAGATTCACATGCAAGTATCTTAACTGCAGGGTTATTAGGAGACAATTATATTGGAATTGATACTGGTCATGAAGAGACATATCTTAGTAACGGAGAAATGATTACTATTACAACACAAGCTTTATTGTTAGAAGATTTGATTTCAAAGTTTGCTGTTAATGATTAATCATAAGGCAATTATTATGCGTAAATATTTAATTAAACTGTTAGTTCTTTCAACAATTTTTTGCTCCATCAATACTTCATTTGCGGCAGGAGATCCTGTACAAATGCTAAGTAAGCTGGCTGATACAACCTTGACTGAGATCCATACCTACAATGTTGAAATAAAAAAAGATAAAAAAGTTCTTTATAAGATCCTTGAGCAGACAATCATACCTCATGTTGATTTTAATGAAATGGCGCTATGGATAGCTGGAAAATCTTCATGGCGAGGGGCAAGTGAAAAAGAGCGTAATGAATTTATCTCAGAGTTTAAAATTTTAGTTTTAAGAACATATAGTCATTTTCTTCTTGGCGTGTCAGATGAAAAACTAACTTTCAAGCCAAATAGACACTCTAATGGTAAAAGGCTCCAAGTTTCTGGTACAATAATTCGATCTAATGGTGAAGTTATTGATATAGATTATAGATTGGTTGATGTTGGCCAATGGAAAATTTATGATGTTGTTGTCCAGGGTGTTAGTTTGTTGAAAGGTTTTCAAGCTCAGTTTTCTGACAAAATAAGAAAGAAAGGCCTAACTATAGTAATTCAGGAAATAGCTGAGCATAACAATCAGAGATAAGAGATATTCTATGAATGATGTTTGCTTAGAGATTGATGATAATAAAATTAAGATTATTGGCGACTTAGTTTTTAGCACAGTAAATAATCTTATTGCCCCAGGAAAAAAAGTTATTGATGCTGTTTCAGCAAATAGTGAAGTGGAAATTGATTTTGAAAAAGTTGATGTTGTTGATAGTAGTGCATTGTCATTGATAGTGCTTTGGTTGCGACACTCTTATATAACTAAAACAAAATTAAATTTAATTAATATATCACCAAGGCTTATAGATTTGGCAAGATCTTGTGGCTTAGAGGAAATTTTGCCTTACGAATAATTGTTTAAAATTCTGGATGCTATTTATTATGAATGCTAATGAAGTTGAGTCGCAAATTAGAGTGGGATTATCGGATGTTACTGATATATTGGTAAAAACTGAGGATGAAGTTCATTTTTATGCAACGGTTATATCCAATGACTTTATTGATAAAACGCAAGTAGCAAGACAGCGTCAAATATACCAAATTTTAGGTGAAGGAATTAGTAGTGGGGAGATCCATGCTATTAGTTTTAAAACCTATACAAAGAAAGAATGGGAAGAAGTAAATGCGTAAGTTGGTGATTAAAGGTGGAAATGTTTTAAATGGTAAAATAAATATATCTGGAGCAAAAAATTCAGTATTACCTATTTTATCAGCTTCCTTGTTGGTGGATGAGCCTGTTACTGTTGGTAATATCCCACATTTGGTCGATGTTACAACTATGATGGAATTGCTTGGGTTTTTAGGTGTAAAGCTTACCGTTGATGAAAGCATGGATATTCAAATTGATCCACGAACTATTCATAAGTATGAAGCACCTTATGAGCTGGTTCGTACCATGCGCGCATCAATTTTAGTTTTGGGGCCATTGCTTGCTAAATATGGGCAAGCTCAAGTATCTTTGCCTGGTGGCTGCGCTATTGGGCCTAGACCTGTAGATATGCATTTAGCAGGTTTAAAAGCAATGGGTGCTAGCGTTACAACCGTAAATGGTGTCATAAAAGTTAAAACAGATGGTAGGTTGCATGGAGCAGACTTTACATTTGAGACCGTAACGGTAACAGGAACAGAAAATATCATGATGGCGGCATGTCTGGCAGATGGAGTTACAATTTTACGTAATGCAGCAAAAGAGCCTGAAGTTCAGGATTTAGCTGATTTTCTAAATGTTATGGGAGCTAAAGTTTCAGGTGCAGGTACAGAAGTAATAACTATCGAAGGTGTCGAGCGTCTCCATGGAGGTTATTATCGAGCCATACCAGATCGAATTGAAACTGGTACTTATTTAGTCGCAGGAGCAATAACCAGAGGCAAAATATTAATAAAAAATACAAAGCCCGAGTTACTAGAGTCTGTTCTAGATAAACTTGTAGAAGCAGGTGCAGATATAGAAGTTACAAAAGATACTATTAGTTTAGATATGCATGGGAAAAGACCTAAAGCTGTATATATTAGTACAGCCCCATTCCCAGGCTTTCCAACAGATATGCAAGCTCAATTCTCTGTTTTAAATGCAGTAGCTGAGGGCAGTGCTACAATTACTGAGAATGTATTCGAAAATCGCTTTATGCATATCCAAGAGCTTAAACGCATGGGTGCGGACATAACAGTAAACGGTAACTCTGTAGTTTGTCGTGGTAAAGATAAGCTAATGGCAGCTCCTGTTATGGCGACAGATTTAAGGGCTTCAGCCTCTCTAGTCTTAGCAGCTTTAGTCGCTGAGGGTACTACTGTAGTAGATAGGGTCTATCATATTGATAGAGGTTATGAATGTATTGAAGAAAAACTTCTATTATGTGGTGCTGAAATTGCCAGAGAAAATAGTTAGAAAGTTTTTAATAAATAGGTTATGTTATAAAAGCGACAGGGATGTTATGGCACACTTTAATTATGAATTTAGACACTAAAATGACAAAATTAAATAAATCAGAACTTGTAAAAGCTAAGAGCATTTATCTTTTACCCAACCTATTAACAACAGCTGCTTTGTTTTCTGGTTTCTACGCAATAGTAATGTCTATGCATGGGGTATATGAATCAGCAGCTATAGCGATTTTTGTTGCTATGATTTTTGATGGTTTAGATGGTAGGGTTGCTAGGCTCATGGGTGCACAAAGTGAATTCGGTGAGCAGTACGATAGCTTGTCTGATATGGTCTGCTTTGGCTTGACACCATCTTTAGTTCTCTATAGTTGGGGGCTGTCATCTCTTGGTAAAATAGGGTGGTTAGCATCTTTTGTATATACAGCCGCGACATGTTTACGATTAGCTAGATTCAATACTCAAGCGAATAAAAATGACTTTATAGGCATACCATGTCCAGCAGCTGCAGCTGTAATTGCATCACTAGTATGGTTGTCAGCAGATTTGGAAGTTCCAGGTAGGAGTTTAAGTAATTTTGCAGCAGTAATATCTGTAGCCGTGTCATTGCTGATGGTGAGCAATGTGAAGTTTAGTAGCTTTAAAGAAATTGATATAAAAGGTAATGTTCCATTTGTATCCATGATCGTGGTGGTATTATTATTTGCACTAGTTGCTTGGGATCCGCCAAAAGTTCTTTTTGTAATATCACTGATTTATGCTCTGTCTGGACCTGTGATGCTACTATTATCTAAAGTTCGTAAGGCAAAAGATGCATCTTAAACATGAAAGCAAAAGATGACTTATTAATATTTGATACTACTTTGAGGGATGGAGAGCAGTGTCCTGGAGCATCTATGGATGCCAAGGAAAAGCTTGAAATTGCTAAAGCATTGGAAGATCTTAAAGTAGATATAATTGAAGCGGGTTTTCCAATTTCAAGTTCAGGTGATTTCAAAGCAGTAAATTTAATTGCAAAAAATATAAAAAATTCCATAATTTGTGGTTTAGCTAGAACTACAGAAAAAGATATTGATGCTGTTGTTGAATCATTGAAACCGGCACAAAATGCAAGAGTACATACGTTTATTGCCACTTCACAAATACATATGCAATATAAATTGAAAATGAGTGAAGATGATGTTATTGAAAAAGCCAAACATTGTGTTAAATATGCGCGTAATTTTGTAGGTGATGTTGAATTTTCAGCAGAAGATGCTGGTCGTAGTGAGCCTGAGTTTTTATGTAAGATAATTGAAGCGGTTATTGATGTTGGTGCTACAACTATTAATATTCCTGATACTGTTGGGTACACTTTTCCGACAGAATATGGAGCTTTGATTGCGTATCTAATTAAAAATATCCCTAATTCTGATAAAGCTGTGTTCTCTACACATTGTCATAATGATTTAGGTCTTGCTGTAGCTAATTCTCTTAGTGGCGTATTGAATGGAGCAAGACAAGTAGAATGTACTATTAATGGTATTGGTGAGAGAGCTGGAAATGCCGCATTAGAAGAGGTGGTTATGAATATTCGTACTCGTTCAGATCTTTTCCCCGTAAGCACAAACATTAAGACTGAAAATATATTAAAGACATCACAATTAGTTTCAGAAACTACAGGTTTTGCTGTGCAGAGGAATAAAGCAATAGTTGGAGTTAATTCTTTTGCGCATGAGGCAGGAATTCATCAGGATGGTATCCTAAAGGAGCGAACCACCTATGAAATAATGCTTCCATCTCAAGTAGGTTGGGATTCAAATAGTATGGTGTTAGGGAAACATTCTGGACGTAGAGCTTTTGTTGATTATCTTGAAAATAAATTAGAAATGAATTTATCTGATGAACAGATAAATGAAGCATTTTCTCTATTTAAAGATAAAGCTGATGAATATAAAATTGTTAGTGATGAGCAAATAGATTTAATTGTAAAAAAAGTAAATGCTAAACATGAATAAAAAAATTTCTATTTTTAAAAATTTAGGTTTGGATTATCTAGTTCCTAGGTACGATAATATTTCTGTATACCCATTGAATGTAAACCCTAAATTACTGGTAATATCATCGTTACCTAATAGTGGCGGTCCAAATGAAGCCATGTTTATAGGGATGTTGAAAGTTTTAAAGCTTGCTCCACACGAGATGACTATTGTTAGATTTAAAGAACATGCTGAATTTGCATTGGCATGGGATGAGTTACTGAAAATTATCCAAGTAATTGTTCCTGTTAGATTAATATATTTACAAAAAGATAATGAATTGCCATATATAGAAAATTGTCAAATAATAAAGCACCCGATCAATTTAGCTACAGATATGTCTTTAAAACGAAAAGTTTACAATCAACTTTTAGAATTATCTAAGGAGCTATCACTATGATTCTAAGGAAGATGATCGTTGAAGATGTGCCTCAAGTTAGGTGTATCGAGGTGGCCACTAGTGAAACTCCATGGTCTTACCAAACTTTTGTAGATTGTGTGGAAGTAGGTTATGAGTGTTGGGTGTTTGAAGAAGATAACATTTTAATTGCAGGTTTTGGGTTGCTGTCATTTGGTGCTGGCGAGGCACATATTCTTAATGTGGCAATGGATATAAATTGGCAAGGCCAAGGATATGGTCGAAAAATGATGAACCATTTAATGAAATTTGCGCAAGATAAAGGTTCCAAGTCAGTGTATCTTGAAGTTCGTGAAACTAACACGGTCGCTATTTCCCTTTATGAAAAATTAGATTTTAAAGAAATTGGCCGCAGAGTAGATTATTATGGCAATAAATCTGGTAATAGAGAAGATGCTTTAGTTCTTGAAGTTAAATTTCTGAAAGAGTGATAAATAGACTTTAATTATTTAGGATAAACCCAAGGGATTATTTTTTCATGAAAAAAGTTAATACTTGATAACGCCTATATTAAAGATATAGAAAGAAGGACAATTTAAATTTGCCTGTCCTTCTTAATGTTCATTATTTAGGTTTGTGGCAAACTGCTTCTATGTTGTGACCATTTGGATCAAGAACAAATGCGCCATAGTAATCAGGATGATAGATTTCTCGTATGCCAGGCTCGCCGTTATCTTTGGCTCCAGCATTTAATGCAGCCTGATAAAATTCATCAACAATTTTCCTACTATCTGCTAAAAAAGCAAGGTGGTGACCAATTACTTCTTTGCCTTCACCAAACCAAAATTCAGGCTTTTGATCTTTGCCAAATCCAGCCCAGGTGTGAGGTCCGCCATCGTATTCCATTATAAGTTCAATGCCTAAAGGTTTTAAGGCTTCTAGATAGAATTGTTTGCTAATCTGGTAGTCTTTAACGTATAACCCAATGTGATCGATGATCATAGATATTCCTTATTTTTAACAACCAAGAGCTGTTTATAATAACAGCTCTTCGCCGATACTACAAAGATGCTTTTATGATACAGC
This sequence comes from Francisellaceae bacterium, assembly GCA_018703155.1. GTDB lineage: Bacteria > Pseudomonadota > Gammaproteobacteria > UBA6186 > Azoamicaceae > JABJGS01. The sequence continues at coordinate 39,038 of JABJGS010000064.1, forward strand.
TTCAGCCTTCAGTGCAGTCTTAGTAGTATGTTTTACTTTGGTTGTTTCTTTTTCTCGTTCAGGAATACTAAGCCGATAGTTAAATTCAATGAATGCTTTAGATGCAGTTGGTAACACAGCAGCTTTTTCCCATATTATATTAATTTCATAGTGATGCTCTGGCATTTCACCAAATTCAGGTATAAGTACTTGGCTATATTCTGGTTGACGATAAATATAGTCAGGAATAAGGCCAATACCTCTACTGTTTCTTAAATACCTAGCGATTCCGGTCCATGAATCTAAAACCATTTTTGTAGGAAGAGGTTTTTGGAATTTTTCTTGATAATAATCAGAAAAACCTCGGGTCTCAGGTCTGTTATCTGTTAGGATAATAAGGTTCTGTGAGTCGATACTAGAGAAATTTTTGTTTCGGTAAGCTGAGTATAATCCTCTATATATAGTTTGTTTTGAGTATTGGGTTAAATCCTCATCATGAATTATTATTCCAAAATCAACTTCATTTTTTTTCAGCGCGGTTAATACATCACCTGGAGAGAGAATGCTGATTTTGATATCAACATTTGGGTAGGTATTATTAAATTGGTGTAATAGCTCTGGAAGGAAAAGTTCAGCAAGTCCTGTAGTCGTTGCAATACTCACTTGGCCGCTAATGTTTTTATCGCTAGCATGTACTTTGTTTATAAATATAGACCAGGATGAAAGTAGTGGAATTAGCTGATTGAAGAAATATATACCATGTGAAGTAAGTTTGAATTCACTTTTTTTGTGGCTGATAAGTTTTTCACTAATGGCCACTTCAATTTTTTTAATTGCTTGTGTTACTGCCGATTGGGAAACATTATGCTTCTTGGCACTATTAGAGATACTGCTTAGGGACACAGCATCGTAAAAATACAGTAATTGTAAGATATTCAGGTGTTTAATTTTATTAAGCATAACAATACTTCTTTTTTAAATTCAAGTGGGCGCTACCATTTGTGATTAGGTTAAGATATTGCTAGGCCACATTCACATAGATGGTATTATCGGTATGTTTTATTTTCAAACAAAAAGAAATGGGAGATTATGAAAATCGAAAAATATAGAGATGATGTAAACTTTCGTCAGCACCTGAAGCGTACATATGAATTAAGTCCTTAGCTTTAATTTATCAATTTATTTATAAGTAGTTATAGTTTCCACAAATATGAACTTATTTCAATAGATTTTTACCATATAAAGTTAGAAAAGTAAAAGAATCATTGTGCGAAAAGATAAATTCACTTGAAATTCGTTAAAAAAAGAGTTTTTTGCATTATCACTAATAAGAAAACCACCAAAATTTCAGTTGTTTTTGATGTTGTATAAGCACGTATAAGCATTGCTTATAAACTTTGCCTCGAAACAATTATGTGTTAATAATTGCATTTGCAACAGCTTTTCCGTTCATTACTGCCCCTTCAAGTGTTGAGGGGAAATCATTTTTTATATAGTCACCACACAAGAAAATATTGGGATATTCTGTTGTGAAGGAAGGTCTTAATTTTTGGGTCTTTGGGGTTGCAGAAAAAGCTGCAAATTTTTCTTTAATAACCTTGGTATCAATAAGCTTATTTTCAGGGATGAAATTAGTTACTTCACTGTTAACTCTTGCTATTAAATCTTCTTGTGAAAGGGAATTGTATGGGCCTGTGCCACTTAAAACAATACCAATGATTGTAGGATCACCTTGGATTGATCTATCAAAGTACCATTGTCCCAGAATATCAGATCCAACCATACCGATCATAGTTTGAGATAGAGTAACGGGATTACAAAATCTTAGGTATACAGTTGTAATTGGCTCATACTGTATTTGGGCTATATTATCAAAAACTATATCCATTAGAGGCAAATCTTTGGCGAAAGCTTTAATTGAATGGCTTGATGTTGCTATTATTATTTGTTTAGACTTTATTTCTAGGGAGTTTTTACATTTTATGGTAGTTGAGTTAGGGCATATACTAGTAACTCTATGATGGAGAAAGACATGATGTCCATTGGACTTTAACCAATTTATGGTTGGATAAGCAAATATATTCCCTAAGTCTGTTTTTGCAAAAAGAAAATCTGAATATCCTTTAGTATTGGCAAAACTTTCCTTTAAGACATGCAAGAAGACTTGGGCTGAAGCCTTATTGATCGGTGTTGTAAGCGCTGCAAGAGCTATAGGTTCCCAGAATTTAGTAATTAGAGTGTCACTCTGTCCTAGTGTCTTGAGATAACTATGTAGTTGTCTATCAGTACCTATTCTGAAATCATGTAGATGTTGTATGCCAAAAAACCTAAGTAATTGGAATTTTTCAATGACACTCAGGCCTGTTGCACTTGCAAGGCTAAATAAGTTGTTAATTATTATCGGGAATATGCTGTTTTTGATACATAGTCTAAGGTGTTTATTGTTATTTGAAATATTTAAGTTTAGATGCTCGCGTTTAAATAAATCATTATAATCCACATCGATACTATGCAAATGATCAAGGACATTTCTGTATGCCCCAATTAGTAAGTGTTGGCCATTATCAACAGTATGCTGTCCCCAAGGAATGGATCTTGCTCTCCCACCAGGAGTCGGTGATGCTTCTAATAGAACTATTTTTTTTCCAGATAAACTAAGTTGTACACTTGCCGCAAGACCTGAAAATCCGGCACCGATTATAGTAACATCAGTTTCAATTGATCTACCCATTGGCCAGAGAAATCTTAAGATTTTTTTTGATTAGTTTTTTTTCTTTACGGTAAGTGGTATATGCAAGCCAAATTTTCCTGATAGATGTAAGTGATATTTTATGATGTAACACAGGATATTTCGCAATTTGTATTTCTTTAAGTAAGGTGAAATATATCTTTGCCATAATCAACCCTGGGAGCTGTGTTGCTCTGTCAACATTTGATAGATATGAAAGCGACTTTTCATATAAGGTGTATGCTCTATTAGTTTCATATTCCATTAGCGCTATAAAACGTTGGTCTTTTTCATCCATTAAATTGAGAATTTCTGTAGGCTGAATGGAGAATTTCTGTAAAGATTCAAGAGGAATGTATAACCTTTCTCTTCGTGCATCTTCACCAACATCACGTATAATATTTACTAATTGTAAAGCTAGCCCCATGTTTTTTGCATAAATCAAAGTTTTATTATCTGTATATCCAAAGATGTCTGTAAGCATAAGGCCAACTGTGCTAGCAACACAGTAACAATATTTTTCCAAATCAACGATAGTGTCATATGAGTTGTATTTTAGGTCCATAATCATACCATCTAGCATGTCTAATAAATGCTGCTTTTTTATGATATGAGAAGATTTAGCTTCAATTATAGCAAGCGCAATTGGATGGCTAGCCTGATTTGTGAAAATGTTCTCTATTTCTTTACGCCACCACTGTATTTTTTCAAATGCAACTTCTTTGTTGTTGCAATCATCTACTATATCGTCAACTTCACGACAAAAAGCGTATATTGCAGTTATTGCTTGCCTTTGGGATTTGCTCAAAAATCTGAAGCTAAAATAAAAGCTAGATTTGCTAGCTTTAGTTTTTTCAAGGCAATATTGGTTGTAGTTTGTCATTTTCAGTACCTTGTGGTGCTTTAAAAAAGTTGAAAAAAATAGATTTAAATATAATTTTAGGCCAAACACTTTTTCTCAATATTGGTTTATCATAGGGAGATTGTCTATTTTCCAGGGCCCTTAGAACTTCGTTTACAGCACAAACTGTCATTTTCATTTCCAGACCAAATTTACCAGAAAGTTTATATCCAAGTGGATAACCTCGGTTGAATATTTCGCGACAAATCATTATGAATTCTTGGGATAAAGCAATAAATGAATCTGTATTTCTATATGTACGAATATCATCAGTACATATTCCATGTTTTTTTTGCATATCTAAAGGAATATAGCACCTATGTCGGTGAATTATATCTAAGTGGATATCTTGAGCAAAATTAATTAATTGGAATGCCGTACATAAATTATCAGATAATTTAAGATTTTCCTCATTATCATGGTTACATAAATGTAATAATATTCTACCAATGGGGTTGGCAGAATATTTGCAATAATTAAGAACCTCAGATAAGTTTTCATAATAGCTTTTATGAACATCTTGTTTAAAGGCATGTAACAAATCAAATAATAAATTCACAGGGATGTTATGTGTGTGTATGGTATGAGAAAGAGCACAAAAATATGGGTGGTCAATAATCTTGCCAGTACTAATTTCTTCTAAATACAGGGATAATTCGGATAGTTTTTTTATTCTGGTATTATTATCATCATGGCCTTCATCACTTATGTCATCAGCTATTCTAGCAAAAGCATAGACAGCTGCTATGCTTTTGCGAATATTTTTGGGTAAGAGCTTAGATGCTACTGGAAAATTTTCATAGTGAGAGAGTGCCATGTTTTGGCATCGAGTATACGACATCTCTATTTTTTTTTGATTGATAGTCATGATTTTATACCAAAGTGATTTAATAGCTCGCCTTTAAGTTCTTTTACGGATGAAACGATAATATCAGCGTTCCAGGTTTTAGGGTTGTCATCTTTACCAATGTAACCATATTCAACCGCAATAGCCGGCATATTACAGCTATGAGCGGCATCGATATCGCGTTTAGCATCACCAACATATATACAATTTTCTGGAGATAGTTTGATGTTATCGCAAGCCATCAAAATAGGATCCGGGTATGGCTTGGCTCTAGGAGCGCTGTCTCCGGAAATTACACAGTGAGGAGCTGGGAGAATCTTTAGGACCTTTAGCAGTGCTGTAGTTAGTTTATGTGGCTTGTTAGTTACAATGCCCCAGGGAATATTGTTTCCCTTAAGAGTGTTTAAAATATCTTGCATATCAGGGAATAAAACAGAATGTTGGTAGCATGTATTGCTATAATGTGAAATAAAACTAGGAACAAAATATTCGGGCAGAGAATCAATGCAAAGGGTATTGATTAAAATTGATTTGGAGCCATTAGAAACTAAGTTTCGTAAATATTCATAATCAACCTCAGGTTTGATCATAACATTATGTTCATGAGAAAAAGTAATCAAAGCTTCATGGAAATCTGGAGCTGTATCTACTAACGTTCCATCCAGATCAAATAATACTGCCACTACTAGTCACCTCTTAATTGCACAAGCTAAATAATTAATATCAATGTTTTTTGATAATGATGCAGATTTTGTTATAGGTAAATATTCTAATCCAGTGATATCAATTAATTCAAAATCATTAATATAGAGTATTTTATTAAGCTCCGAAGGTTTGATAAATTTACTATAATCATGAGTGCCAGTAGGTAGTAATTTGAAAATATGTTCAGCTGCGATGATGGCCCCAGCGTAACTTTTAAAATTTCTATTGACTGTGGAAATGATTAATATTCCGTTATGTTTCAAACACTGTCGGCAATATGATAAAAATTTTTCAGGATTTTCTACATGTTCAAGGAGTTCCATACATACGATAACATCAAAGCTTTCGTTATATTCATCACATAAATTTTCAATTGAATTACATGAATAGTTGATGTTGAGTCCCGAATTTTCACTATGTTGTTTAGCAACATTAATCATATCTGTACAAGCATCAACTCCAATAATATTAGGGAATTGCCTGTATAAAGATTCGGTTAAGATCCCTGCACCACAGCCTAAGTCCATTATGTTGATGTTTTCAGATTCTATATGCCTAAATATATATTCAATTCTCGCTGCATTGATATGATGCAGCGGTTGGGCACTACCATTAATATCCCACCAATCATTGGCAAGTAATCTGAACTTTTCTATTTCATGAGCATTAACAGACATTTAAATCCTACATTTTTTCTAATGGGGATAACCCTAAGAGGAGCAAAGATTGGTAAATAATTTTTGCAGTTAGATCACATAATACTAATCTAGAATTTTCATGGTCACTACCTTGTACTCTGCAATAATGGAAAAAACTGTGGAATAGTTCAGCAAGTTTGAAAATATATTCTGCAATTCTATTCGGCATTAATTCTTCACTTGCTTGATGAATCGTATCAGCAAATAAAGATAAGTGAAAAGCAAGTTCCTTTTCACTGTCCTCATGTAGTTTGAGGATGAAATCTTCACTAAGTTGAAGACTTTCTTTATCACATTTGCGCATGATGCTTTTGGCTCGCACGTAGGCATAGTTGACAAATGCTGCAGTATTACCTTCAAATTGTAACATTTTCTCATAGCTGAATTTATAGTTGCTAGTTCTGTTACAAGAAAGATCTGCATATTTAACAGCATTAATACCAAGTTTAGTTGCTTGTTCTTCTAAATTTGAAGCATCTATATCAGGAGTGCGTGTTTTTAAAATTTGTTTGGATTCATCAATAGCACGGTTTAGTAAATCTATTAATTTTTCTGTTTCCCCTGAGCGAGTTTTAAATTTTTTGCCGTCTTCACGGAGTACTAGACCAAATGGCACATGTTTTAGTGTTGTGATATCTGGATCATAGATGTTTGCTGAGTGTGCAGTAACAAACACCATATCAAAGTGTAACGCCTGCCCAGAATCTACAACATAAATAATTAAATTAGCTTTATCCTGTTCCACTCTATGTTGGATAGCTGCAAGGTCAGTTGTTGAATAGTTAAAACCACCGTCAGATTTTTGTATAATTAATGGTAATGGATCACCTTCTCTATTAGTAAACCCTGGTTGATACACACACTTGGCACCATTAGAGTTTTCAACCATACCTTTTTGTTCTAGTAGATTAACTATGCTCTGTAATTGTGAATTATAGAATGACTCACCTTTAACTACTAAGTTTTCAATCCCAAGGATATTATAGATTTCATCATAACCTTGTTGAGAAATATGACATATTTGTTGCCAGATAGAATAGGTTGCCTCATCCTTACTTTGAAGTTTAACAACAGCAAGTTGTGAATTTCTTTTAAACTCAGGCTCATTATCAAATCTGACTTTAGCTTTACGGTATATGTTGACTAATTCACTAAGAGAAAAATCTAGAGAAGATATGTTTTGGTCTTCAAAGTAGGCGATGAGCATGCCAAATTGAGTTCCCCAGTCACCAATATGATTAATTCTAGATACAGTATTACCTGTGAATTCAAGTATCCTTGCTAGTGATTCACCAATGATTGTTGAACGTAAGTGACCAACATGCATTTCTTTTGCTACATTGGGAGATGAATAATCAATAACTACATTTTTAGTTGATACTGGTTTTTCAATACCAAAGTTAGTGTGTGAATAAATACTAGAAACATTTGAAGCTAGTGTTTCTGGTGAAAGAGTTAAGTTAATGAATCCAGGACCTGCGATGTCTGTTTTTGTGAAATTCAAAGTACTTATAGACTCAGACTCTTTAATAATATTCTCCAATATTACAGACGCTATTTCACGTGGAGATTTTTTTAGTTTTTTGGCAAGATTTAAAGCCGCATTACACTGATAGTGTCCGAAACTTTTTTGAGTCGCTACGGTTACTTTGGCATCAGCAATGGTTAAATTTTCTAATTGATCATAGCTTTTTACCAGTGCATTAAAACAAAGCGTTTTTATGTCGTTTGTCAAACTCATTTGTGCTCTCATGTGCAAAATTAGTCATATAATAGCATAAATGAATTGGCATTTTTTATTATGTATGAAGCTCAGCTAAAACAAAGGTACTCTGTTTACAGCAAGAGTGTATACTGGGCTTATAAATTTTAGCGGAGGTTTTATGAAAACAGTTTTTATAACGGGTGCAAATCGAGGTTTGGGGCTCGAATTTACTAAGCAGTATTTGCAAATGGGTAACAAGGTAATAGCTTGTGCGCGGAATCCTGATACATCGATAGAGCTTATTAAGCTTTCTGAGGGTAATCAGAACCTTAGGATTTTGCCTATGGAGCTAAGTAATGAGGATAGTATTAATGCCGCAGTAGCTAAAGTTGATGAGCCAGTTGATTTATTAATAAATAATGCTGGAATAATCGGTGATCGTGATGAAGATTTAGATCATTTTTGTCCTAAAACGTTATTAGATACATTCAAGATTAATGCCATAGGGCCATTATTAGTACTGAGTGCTTTAAGGGAGCATTTAGCTCAGGGGCAGGGAAAGCAAGCAATAATGATTGGTGACAGAATGGGCAGTATTTCTGACAATGCAACAGGTGGCTATTATTCATGCCGTGCTAGCAAAAGTGCCTTAAATGCTTTAATGAAGTCGGCAGCAATTGAGCTTGAATCTGATAAAGTACATGTATTAATTTTACATCCAGGGTGGGTGCAAACTGATATGGGTGGGACTAGTGCAACAACTACTGTTTCGGATAGTATCACCAATATGATCAAGGTAATTGATAATTATCGAATATATCCCACAGGAGCTTTTGTTGCACAAACAAGTGAGCTATTACCCTGGTAGTACTCCGACTAACTGCAGGGTTGGGCAGTGTCTTGTTCTCTCTATTTATGGTAATATACGCAGCTAAGTTGAAAGTATTTCCCAAGTGGAATTTTAGGAGAAGAAGTACATGGCAGATCTAGCCAGTGAAGTGACCCCAATAAATATTGAAGACGAACTGAAGCAGTCATATTTAGATTATTCTATGAGTGTAATAGTTGGTCGAGCTTTACCTGATGTTCGGGATGGATTGAAGCCTGTACATCGTCGAGTATTGTTTGCGATGGGAGAGCTACACAACGATTGGAATAAACCATACAAGAAATCTGCACGTATTGTTGGTGATGTTGTAGGTAAATACCATCCGCATAGTGATACAGCGGTTTACGATAGTATTGTCCGTATGGCACAACCATTCTCCATGCGTTATATGTTGGTAGATGGCCAGGGTAATTTTGGGTCTGTAGATGGTGATCCTCCAGCTGCTATGCGTTATACAGAAGTTAGGATGTCAAAAATCACACATAGTTTACTTAGTGATCTTGATAAAGGAACCGTTGATTTTGTTCCTAACTACGATGAAAGTGAAATGCAGCCAACTGTATTACCAACACGAGTTCCAAACTTATTAGTTAATGGTAGCTCAGGTATTGCTGTTGGAATGGCAACTAATGTACCTCCGCACAACTTAGGTGAAGTGGTAAATGCATGCTTGGCCTTTATAGAAGATGAAAATATTGACCTTGAAGGAATAATGGAGCATATCCCTGGGCCAGATTTTCCAACAGCCGGTATTATTAATGGCCGTGCAGGGATAATTGAAGCTTATAGAACTGGTCGCGGGCGTATCTATGTCAGAGGAAGAAGTCATTTTGAGAATAATGAAGCAAAAAATAAAATATCAATTATTGTTACTGAATTACCCTACCAAGTTAATAAATCAAGGTTAATTGAAAAGATAGCTGAGCTTGTTAAAGACAAGAAAATTGAAGGAATTACCGGATTAAGAGATGAATCTGATAAAGATGGAATGCGTATGGTTGTAGAGCTTCGCCGAGGAGAAAGCGGAGATGTAATTCTTAACCAACTTTATTCCCTAACTCAATTACAATCAGTATTTGGTATAAATACAGTAGCATTAGTTGATGGGCAGCCAAGGATCTTGCCGATAAAAGATATCATAAGATGCTTTGTTGATCATCGTCGTCAAGTAGTATCTCGTAGAACTACTTTTGAGTTGAACAAAGCCAGAGCCAGAGCTCATATTTTAGAAGGGTTGACTGTTGCTCTAGTTAATATTGATCCAATAATTGCGTTAATCAAATCAGCCAAATCGCCACAAGAAGCTAGAGAGAAATTACTAGCAGTATCTTGGCCTCCAGGTGATGTGTGTGGCCTTTTGGATAGAACAGGTAGTGATTCTTGTCGACCAGATCATTTATCGAAAGATTATGGGCTGCATGATGACTCTTATAAATTGTCTCCAGAACAAACTCACGCCATTCTAGAGTTGAAATTACATAGACTTACAGGTTTAGAACAAGATCGATTGTCTGAAGAGTTCAAAAATATTATTGAACGTATAGCTGAATATATAGATATTTTATCAAACCAAACTAGCTTAATGAGTATTATTAAAGAAGAGCTAAAAGAAGTAAAAGAACAATTTATTGATGAAAGACGTACTGAAATATGTGTTAATCAAGAAGATTTATCAGTTGAAGATTTGATTCAACCTGAAGAAATGGTAGTTACTTTATCTCACTGTGGTTATGTTAAAGCTCAGCCGCTATCAACCTATGAAGCACAAAAGCGCGGTGGTAAAGGTAAAATTGCGGCTTCAGTAAAAGATGAAGATTTCATTAGTTGTCTGCAGATAGCAAATTCACACGACACATTGTTGTGCTTTTCAAGTTTAGGTAAAGCATATTGGTTAAAAGTATATAAGCTTCCTATTGCCAGTAGAAATTCACGTGGTCGACCAATTATTAATTTGCTACCATTACAAGAGAATGAAAGGATCAGCGCAATATTACCAATTAAAGATTTTGCCGCTGAAAATACTTCTATATTTATGGCAACAAAAATTGGCACGGTAAAACAAGTATCATTACTTGATTTTAGCAGGCCAAGGACTAACGGTATTATTGCTATGGATTTAGCTGACAATGATAGTCTCATTGGTGTAGCTATAACTACTGGTGATGATGATATATTGTTATCAACTAATGCTGGTAAAGCAATTAGGTTCTCGTCTGTTGATGTTAGAAAAATGGGTAGAACTGCTCGAGGTGTTCGAGGTATTAAGCTGCAACCAAATCAAGAAGTGATCTCATTGATAGTGTTACAGGAAGGTGGTGCGATTCTTACTGCAACATGTAATGGCTATGGAAAAAGAACTGCTATTGGTGATTACTCAAGAATTGGTCGTGGTGGTCAAGGTGTTATCTCTATTCAAACAACTGAGCGTAATGGCGAAGTTGTTGGTGCATTACAAGTGTTCCCAAATACTGAAGTTATGTTAATTTCAGATCAAGGAACAATGGTGCGTATAAGAACAGATGAGATCTCTCAAGTAGGTAGAAATACACAAGGTGTAAGATTAATTAATATTTCTACAGGTGATAAATTGGTTGGTATCCAAAATATAGCTGAGATAGATGAAGTTGAGACCCCAGAATCATCTAATATAGAGGAAGGTGGTAATGGTGAAACATCATTAGAATCTGATGACGATAAAGCAGCATCGCCATCTACCGATACGCCATCTACCGATGCGCCATCTACCGACGACAATGAAAAAGGTGAGGGGGATTAACAACGCACCTTTCTAATTAGCAGGGATGAAAATGAAAAAATCTTTTAACTTCGGAGCAGGTCCAGGGATGTTGCCTGCTTCGGTGAAATCAAGAATAAAATCAGAAATTGATAACTGGCATCAAGGGATGTCAGTTATGGAAATTAGTCATAGAAGCAAAAAGTTTATTGAACTTGCGAGCAATACTACAAAAAAAATTAGAGATCTATTAAAAATACCTGATAAATATGAAGTCTTATTTCTAAGTGGTGGTGCAAGAACACAGTTTTCAATGTTGCCATTAAATTTATTAAACAAATCTGATACAGCAGATTATTTGATCTCTGGATTTTGGTCGCAGTGGGCTTATGAAGATGCAGCTAAATTACGCCAAGTTAATATTATAGGAAACTCTTTTGAAGAAGGGTATTTATCAATATCAATTCCCAATAGAATAACATCTGGAGCTAAATACATACATTATACCGATAATGAAACTATTCATGGAGTCGAATATAAAAATATACCGATTAAGACAAGCGTGCCATTAGTAGCAGATATGACTTCGAGTATATTAAGTAAACCAATTGATGTGTCTAAGCATGCAGCGATTTATGCTAGTTGCCAAAAAAACATGGGAATTGCAGGTTTAACTGTAGTAATTATAGATCCTAGCTGTTTGCGTGAGCCTGACAAAATTATGCCAGATATTATGAGGTATAGTCCTTTCATTGCTAGCAAATCTATGACAAATACTCCGCCAGTTTTTCCTTGGTATGTTCTGGATTTGATGTTAGATTGGCTTCTTGAGCAAGGTGGTATTGATTCAATACATACACGTAACAAATCTAGAGCAAAAAAACTTTATAATTATATAGACAGTAGTCATTTATATGGTAATGCTATAAATGAAGAAAATAGATCGGATATGAATATTACTTTTCATCTAGTTGAAAGTAATTTTGATGACATCTTCAAAACTAGAGCTGAAAAAAATGGTCTTTATCAACTAGGAGGTCATAGAATGATTGGGGGATTCAGAGCGAGTCTTTATAATGCCATGCCAGATGAAGGTGTTGATAGATTGATTGATTTTATGCGAGAATTTGAAAATGACCCATATGCTAAGTAGAAAAGCTACAGTGTTATCTATTTGTTAATTGTTAACCTAGCATAGGTTAAGTTAGGATTTGTCGTAAAGTTTAAAATATTATAGTGCACAATTATGCATCCTAAGCATGGAAATATTCAAATATAAGGGTGTTTACAGCAGAACCTTTTAACTTGCTCCTGATATTATTGATGGGCAAGAAATATCTTGAACGTTAACTGTTTTTATATCACATATATACTTAGAGTCAGGGTTACATATTTTTGTTCTAAAAGGTATGCTAGTTGGTAAAAATCCAGAGTTTTTTGCATAATAGTTAAACCCTTTTTTCTTCCAACCGTGACCAACACTCCAATGCAGATGCTTTGCTTTAGAAAAACCTGTGTTTCCTTCTAGACCTATTAGCTCACCTGCTTTCACATGCTCACCAGTTTTAACATAGACTTTATCAAAATGAGCATACATGATTGCAAAATTGTCATCGGTTAAAATGATAACATGATTTCCAAATTTACTGCCGCAGTTTAGCCCCATTCCATTGCAGTCTTTTTCTACAATCACTTTTCCATCCGCACCAGCATAGATATTATCTGTTCTGTTTATCGCATTTAGGTCTAAAGCATATATCGTAGTATTGTAAGCATGTGTTTTACCAACCTTTGATCTTGCTCCCTGAGAGCAGTAAACAGATCCTCTCCCGAAATAAGGGAAATCTATAGTAGGAATATAGCCCCTGTACTCTTCGAAGCAACCAGTTCTATTCTTCCAATCAAGAGCACAATAATTTCCTATTGGACATGTATCATTATCTCCATAGCTACATTGACCTTCATTTATTTTAACATCGTCTGCTTGATATCCAGACAGAGGATGAAAAAAAGTAGAAAAAATTATCACTATATATAATTTATTCATATTCATATAACTCTCCATTAAAGCAATTTGTTTCCAATTAATTGCCTGTGATACTTTAATAGTTTTCAAGTATCAATAATAATATCGGCTTTGTCGCGAACTTTAAAATAACATCAATTTTTCATGGGTAGGATGTGTTCTTACAATAAGAATGTATTGAAAAAATTACCTCTATACATGCTTATTGGAGGGAGATAATAATAGTGCAAACAATCTATTGACTAAAGAACTAGTAGAATGGGTAGACATTATTTTTTTAATGAAAGGCACACATAGAGATAAAGTTAGAAAAAATTTAAAGCTAGCTTAAAAAATCAAAAGCTTGTTTGCCTTAACATTCCTGATAATTACGACTTCATGGATACAGAGCTGATGAAAATACTTAAATTAAAGGTTACAAAGTTTTTGAAGAGGTAAGGCAACTTCATCGTGCAAAGGATAAAACCAGAGCAGTGTGCAGAGGCTTAATTATATCTAGATTTAAAGAGTTTAATAATTTGTTAGCAAATGCAGCATAGACTGGCAGAAAACAATAATATTTAACTTGTTGCTGACTAAGTCTTGATAAAACGGATGCTACGAAAAGATACATCAAGCAAACCTATTCATATGCGAATAAATCACTTTGTGACGCAAGGAAGAAAGGCTATGTTTGGGCCTAATTTAAAGTGTTACATGCAAAAGTAAAACCTGTATTTATTACAGTTTTGATAAATTAGAAACAAAACAATAAGCATGTTGACTCGGGAGTTAGCTTCATGTCTAATGTCGAAAAATAAACAATAATCATAATTCTAATAAGTGAGTGCTCATGAGATACGATAACGTTTTTTATCTAGCTAATA